>WTHV01000033.1 GCA_011525265.1 Alphaproteobacteria bacterium
ATCGCACAGCGCCTGCTGGCTTTCGCATTTGGGGTGGTCCCACTGTTGAACCAGATGATGTCGCAGCCTTATTGCCGTGGCTAGCTTGGGCTTTTGCCAGCGTTAAACAAGATTTTATGAAACAGAAAGGGGCAGACAATGCCTAGAGTATTAATCAGTGATAAATTAGCACCTGAAGCGGTGGAGATTTTCAAAGAACGCGGTGTTGATGTTGATTTCCGCCCAGGATTATCGGCCGAAGAATTGCTTGAGATCATCGGCGATTATGATGGTCTTGCCATCCGTTCGGCCACAAAAGTTACCGCAGAAGTGCTTGCCAAAGGGCGCAAATTACGGGCCATTGGTCGTGCTGGCATCGGGGTTGATAATGTCGATGTGCCTGCCGCCACTAAGGCAGGTGTGATTGTCATGAATACCCCTTTCGGCAATTCAGTGACCACAGCAGAGCATGCGATCACAATGATGCTATCTCTGACAAGGCAAATTCCACAAGCCCATATGTCAACCATTGCTGGTAAATGGGAAAAATCAAAATTCCTTGGCACAGAGATTAGTGGCAAACGCCTTGGCCTTATTGGCTGTGGTAATATTGGGGCAATTGTCGCTGATAGAGCCCAAGGGTTGAAAATGCGTGTGTTGGGCTTTGACCCCTTCCTGACCCCAGAGCGTGCGAAAAAGTTAGGCATTGAAAAAGTCGAGCTTGATGAATTGCTAGAAAAAGCAGATTTCATCACGCTTCATACACCTCTGACAGATTCAACACGCAATATTATCTCTGCCGATGCGTTGCAAAAGACAAAGAAAGGTGTGCGTATCATTAACTGTGCCAGAGGTGGTTTGATTGATGAGGTAGCCTTATGTGCCGCGCTTCATTCAGGCCATGTCGCAGGCGCAGCCTTGGATGTGTTTGCGGAAGAGCCGGCAAGAGAGAATATTTTGTTTGAGGCACCAAATCTGATTGCCACACCGCATCTTGGTGCCAGCACAATTGAGGCACAAGAAAAGGTCGCACTTCAAGTAGCAGAACAGCTATCTGATTATCTTGTCAACGGTGCTGTCACAAACGCCCTGAATATGGCGTCTGTTACAGCAGAAGAGGCGCCTATCCTACAGCCTTATATGACACTTGGGCGCTTGCTTGGCAGTTTCCTTGGTCAGATCGCAACACCAGATATTCAAGCTGTGCGCCTCGAATTTGATGGTAAGGCTGCCAATTTGAACGAAGCCCCTGTTTTAGCCTCAACACTTGCAGGTCTTTTGGGGCCAAAGATGGATTCTGTGAATATGGTGAATGCGGCGGCGGTGGCGTCATCTAATGGGGTGGATGTGGCAACAACGCGCCATGATAGACGCTGTGACTATGAAAGCTTGCTTCGTGTGACAGTCACCTTTGAAGGCGGCGCGCGCACTATTGCAGGCACATTGGTGGGCGGCAATAAACCGCGCCTTGTCGAAGTGCAGGATATTGCAGTAGAAGCTGATTTCCCTGAAAACCTGCTTTATGTGCGCAATTATGACAAGCCTGGCTTTGTTGGCGCGCTTGGGGCCGTTTTTGGCGATTTGGGTGTGAATATTGCAACATTCCATCTTGGTCGTAAGGAAGAATCTGGTGAGGCCATTGCTCTGATTGAAATTGATGGCGGCATCTCTGATGAAGCACTCAACAGCATTTGTGCACTTGAGCAAGTGGTACGTGTCGACCGCTTGTCATTCACAGGCTAATCACAATAAAGGCCAGAGACATAGTCACAAGGTAGCCAAAACCGCTATTCTCTGGCCTTCCCTATCATATCACACCTCTTTATTTAAAGCGTTACCATGCTTTTGATGTTGCTTGCTGTTAGGGGCGAAATTTGCTAAGACAGGCCGTGGTTATGGTCGTGTTTTACAAACACCTCTTACCCGCTTCATGCGTTTCATGAATTTAAGGTCAGCGAATTTAAGGTCAGCACCTGTTATGCCAGCAGATAAGATAAACCCTTCTGATGCGCCATCAGCCCTGCTTCCCGCAGGTCTGCAGGATGTTCTTTATCCGCAAGCTGAAAATGATGCCAAAGCCTCTGAGATTATCATGGATTGCTTGGCCGCCTTTGGATATCAGCGTGTTCAGCCACCGTTAGTCGAATTCGAAGATAGCCTTCTAGGGGATCGTCTTGGTGCGGCTTTATCAGACAAAACATTCCGCCTACTTGATCCGCTATCACATAAGATGATGGCCTTGCGCGCTGATATGACAGCGCAGATTGCGCGTATTTCTGGTGCGCGTCTCGCCCATTTGCCGCGGCCTTTGCGCTTATCTTATTGCGGGTCTGTGATGCGCGTTGTGCCAGATGTGTTAAACCCTGAACGTCAGATGGTGCAGGCAGGGGCAGAGCTTATTGGCTCATCAGATGCGCTTGCCTCTGCTGAGATGGTCTCACTTGGCGTGCGTGCTTTGAATTTAGCAGGCATTTCTGGCCTGACAGTTGATATTGGCATTCCGCATTTATTTGACGTGATTATTGGTGATTGCGCGCCTGATATACGTGACGCGCTTGTCCAAGGCTTGCGTCTTCGTGATCGTGATGCGATCATCCAAATTGCCCATGAAAATGCCGCTTTGTTGGCAGAGGTGATAGAAGCCTCTGGTCAAAGCCGTGATGCCATTGCCGCGCTTTTGCCAAAATTATCACCGCAAGCAAGCGCTTTGGTTGAGACTGTCTTGCACGTCGAATCAGTGGTTCATGAGATTTGGCCAGATTTGCCTATTACGCTTGATTTGCTTGATGTGCGCGATGGTGATTATCACAATGGTTTGAATTTTGCGATTTTTGCACAAGGCCTTCAAGGTGAAATTGCCAGAGGCGGCGCTTACCAAACAGGCTTTGGTGAGGATGCCACAGGCCTTTCCATTTATATGGAACGTGTTTTGCGTGCTTTGCCGGGCCAGCCAAAAGGCCCCGTTATTTATGTTGCCGCAAGCGCAGGTCTTGCCACAGCGATGGCACTGGTTGACCGTGGCCGTCATGTTGTGATGGGCAGTGAAGGCGCTGATGCCATGCAAGAAGCACAAAAAATGGGCTGCGAATTTATCGTCACATCAGCTGATGAGATGCCGCAAGCTGTAAAAAATTAACGATTTTAGGTTTTTCAAAAAGGGTTATCAGAGATGACAAATGTAGCTGTTATTGGCTCACAATGGGGTGATGAGGGTAAAGGCAAAATTGTCGATTGGCTATCAGAGCGCGCTGATCTTGTTGTGCGTTTTCAAGGTGGCCACAATGCCGGTCACACATTGGTTATCGATGGGGTGGAATATAAATTATCTCTTTTGCCATCTGGCATTGTACGCCCCGGCAAGATATCTGTGATTGGTAACGGTGTTGTGGTTGACCCATCAGCCTTGTTAAGCGAGATGGAAACATTACGTGGACAAGGTGCGACTATCACACCTGATACATTTGTTGTGTCTGAATCTGTGACATTGATTTTGCCGATTCATCAAATGGTCGACCATGCCAGAGAAGCGATTAGGGGCGCAGATAAGATTGGCACAACAGGTAGAGGCATTGGCCCTGCCTATGAAGATAAGGTCGCACGCCGTGCTGTGCGCTTGGCTGATTTGGCCGATAGTGATGCGCTTATGGTCAAGCTTCAAGCATTGACTGATTTCCATAATATCTTTCTTAAAGCAGCAGGCGTTGAACAGGCCAATGCCGCTGATATGCATCACTCTTTGATGGCGATGGCTGATGAATTGCTTGCCTATTCCGGTCGTAGCTGGCAGGTGCTTGGTGATGCAAAGGCACAAAGCAAGCGTATCTTGTTCGAAGGTGCGCAAGGCATCATGCTTGATATTGACCATGGCACCTATCCGTTTGTGACCTCATCAAATACAGTGGCAGGACAAGCGGCAACAGGCTCTGGTACAGGCCCCACATCGGTTGGTTTTGTCTTAGGCATTACCAAAGCCTATACAACAAGAGTTGGCTCAGGGCCTTTCCCAACAGAAGATTTTGGTGCTGATGGTGACCGCATGGGCGAGCGTGGCCGCGAATTTGGCACAGTAACAGGCCGCAAACGTCGTTGTGGCTGGTTTGATGCTGTGATGGTCCGCCAAGCAGGTATGACAGCAGGCATCACAGGCATGGCGCTTACAAAGCTAGATGTTTTAGATGGCTTTGAGACTTTGAAAATCTGTGTGGGCTATGATCTGAACGGCACGCGCCTTGACTATTTCCCTGCTGATAGTGCCGCACAGGCAGCTGTCACGCCTATTTATGAAGACATGCCAGGCTGGTCAGAGACGACCTATGGTGCGCGTTCTTGGGCCGAATTGCCGGCAAATGCAGTAAAATATATTCGCCGCCTAGAAGAGCTGACGGGTCTGCCAGTCTCGCTTCTTTCAACAAGCCCTGAGCGTGATGATACAATTTTGGTGCGTGACCCGTTTGGCGATGCTTAAGCGGTTATAGCAAAATCTATTACCCATCATAAGGCAGGAGATTTTGTTCTTCTGCCTTTTTTCTGACCCCATCTGCCAATTTTTCAAAAGCACGAACTTCGATTTGCCGCACGCGCTCGCGGCTTACCCCAAATTCCCCTGCTAATTCTTCAAGGGTTAATGGCGGCTCTGACAGGCGGCGTGCGTGAATAATGCGTTGCTCACGCTCATTAAGCGCGCTCATAGCCTCAACCATCAGGTTTTTGCGGGCGTTAAATTCTTCGGCTTCGGCAAAGCTTGTTTCTTGGTCAGGCGTGTCATCTTCTAACCAATCTTGCCATTCTGTCATCTGCTCGCCATCACCTTTGATGGTGGCATTCAACGAATGATCATGACCTGCCATACGCTGATCCATCGAAATCACATCTGCTTCAGATACATCAAGTGTTTCTGCGATGGTTGTGATTTGCTCTGGCTGAAGATGGCCAGAATCAGCATCTTGAATTTTATTTTTCAGACGGCGCAAATTAAAGAACAGCTTTTTTTGGGCAGAGGTTGTGCCAATCTTAACCAATGACCATGAGCGTAGAATATATTCTTGGATTGCAGCCTTAATCCACCACATCGCATAGGTGGCAAGACGGAAGCCTTTTTCAGGCTCAAATTTCTTCACAGCATGCATCATGCCAAGATTGCCCTCAGAGATAAGATCAGCAACAGGCAAGCCATAGCCGCGATAGCCCATAGCAATCTTAGCCACAAGGCGCAAATGACTTGTCACAAGCTTATGGGCAGCCTCAACATCACCGCGTTCTTTCCATGCCGTGGCAAGGCCATATTCTTCATCAGCTTCAAGCATGGGGAATTGGCGAATTTGGTCAAGATACCGCGATAGATTACCATCAGGACTTATCGCGGGGAGGAGCGCATTTTTTGTCATGAAATCTCTCTTTCCCGATATTGTCTCATCTTTATGTTTTATATGGTAATTATGGCAAGATTTTGCAAGAGCAGGCACTCAAGGAGTGTAGGTGATAAAACGTCTTAGCGGATCGACCCTGCCCGTTTCGCGATGCCTGCTTCAATTTGCTGAACTAGCCTTGTCATATCATCTGGCATAGGGCTATCAAAGGCTAGCTCTTCTTTGGTAATGGGGTGGATAAAGCCAAGATGTGCCGCATGTAGGGCTTGGCGCTCAAAGCCGCGTAGCCCTGCAAGCACATCTCGTGAGGCTTGGTCAGGCATTTGAGCTGAGCGCAAGGGATGACCATAAACCCCATCGCCAATAATCCCATAGCCCATCGCAGACAGATGCACACGTATTTGATGGGTGCGCCCTGTCTCTAAGGTGCATTCAAGCAAAGCGGCAAAAGGTGGTAAGTCCCGCAAAGTCTGATAATGGGTGATAGCTTCCTTACCATTTTCCAATATGGCCATTTTCTTGCGGTCATGGCGTGAGCGGGCTATGGGGGCGTCAATTGTCCCAACACGCTCTGGCGGCAGTCCCCAAACAAGCGTATGATAACGTCTTGTCAGATTATGTTTGGCAAAAAGCTTTGATAATTTTACATGCGCTTTTTCCGTTTTTGCCGCCATCATCACCCCAGATGTATCCTTATCAAGACGGTGAACAATGCCGGGGCGTGCTACGCCGCCAATGCCAGATAGGCTCTCACCACAATGATAGAGCAGCGCATTGACAAGCGTGCCATCATAAGACCCAGGGGCAGGGTGGACGACCATACCAGCTGGTTTTTCTAGGACGATCAGATGGTCATCTTCAAAATAAATATCAAGCGGGATATTTTCTGGTTGCGGGGTGGGGTCTGCCACAGGTGGCAAAGTTAGCTCATAATGCGCCTCTGATTTGACGCTCGCTGAGGGATCCGTTACCCTCGCGCCATTGCATGTAAGATGGCCGTCTTGAATAAGCGCTTTGATACGTGTACGAGATAAGTCAATTTCACTTGCTTGTGCAAGAAAACGGTCTAAGCGCGTGCCACCATCTTCTGGCGTCGCGATAAGAGATGAAGGGTCTGATTGTTCCATGGTCACAGACAATAAAGATAAATCGTCAAAATTACCAGAATTACCAGACACAGACGTGCAAAATCATCAAGATGATACCGCGCTTGAAGGCCCGTTTACACCAAAACAAATGCGCGCCTTGAAATGGCTGACAGGTACAATGGGCGTTATGATTGTCATTTGTGTGATTTTGCTTGGGATAGGGCTATCGCGCCAATCAGCCAAATTGGCCTCTGATGCGCCAACAGCTGATATTGCACTTTCATCTGATGCTGAGATTTTAGGCATTACAGCTGATGGGCATGACGGCATCTGGCTGCATAGCCGCGATAAAGATGGGGAGCATATTCAATATTATAAAGCCTCTGGCAAAAAAGGCCCTGCTTTTACCATTACCCGCGATTAGCGCCTCTTTAGATCATGGCTAAGATAGCAATTGTAAAGGCCTCAACAGACAGGCTGTGAATGCCTTCTATCTCATAGCCAAAGGCGGTGGGAAGCACATAAAAGCGGATGATAAGGATATAAAATGCGGTGGTAAGCGGTTTGACACGCTTGATAACAAGATCATGCGTGATGAACCCAAAAGCAGCGATAATGGGGTCTGTTAGGCGGTTAATATGATGAACGCCTGATAATTTGCTGTTTTCAGGCAGGAAGATGCCATAGATAAAGCGCAAGATTAGAACCCATTGGATAAAAC
>WTHV01000263.1 GCA_011525265.1 Alphaproteobacteria bacterium
AAATAATAATATATGGAATGCAGAAGCTATGACCTCGGCCGTGATTGATAGCCTAGTTCTGTTGTTCGTAAGAGACGTCCGTCTTATTAAAAGAGAGTAGACGCCAGGCCAGCGATAAATACATAACGCAGAGATTTGGCGATTGTGACAAGGACCACAAATGACCACAGAGGCTCACGCATCACGCCTGCCACCACAGTAATCGGATCGCCAATAAACGGCACCCAACTCAGAAGCAAAGAATAGCGACCATATTTATTGTAGTGTCTTTGCGCTGTGCCCAATTGACGTTCGCTGACAGGAAACCAGGTTCGTTTTTTAAATCTTTCTGCAAAACGCCCCAACCACCAATTGATGACAGAGCCAAGCACATTGCCAATCGTTGCCACAGCAACCAACGAGACAACGGCAGCAGGATTCGCTGAAATCTGATAGGCAAGCAAGGCCTCAGATTGCGCAGGAAGTATCGTTGCGGCAGCGAAGGCACTTACAAAAAGCGTACTATACAAATGTTATCCTTCGCGTTCATATCTCTATCAAAGAATACACCTTGAACAAATCCTTTATTATCGCGTATTTTGAGACTGTCCAGTTTTAAAGGAGTATCGCGATGAAATTACTTGCTACAACATGTGCCATCTTAGCATTATCCTTATCTGCCTCGCAGGCGCTCACTCTTAAAAAAGGTGATGTTATCGGCGGCGATGGTCAGGTTTATGAAGGGGCAAGCCCTGAATTAATTCAGCAAATTATCGCCAATTCCAAGAAGAAAGATTTCTTTGGCAATTCACAGACTGCAGGGGTAAATGGCTCAAATCTCTATGTTGTTGTTGAAGATGATGTGACATTCATTCCTATCTCTTCTCTTACAGGCAAAAGTAAATCTGAAATCCAAGCGATTGTGATTGAATCTGTGATGGCTGATTTTGGGGAAACAATCGATCTATCAGACGCTCAGGATTCTGCGCAATTGGCAGCGCATGTTGAAAATTTACAACAAAATGCAGCGATCGCAGAAGCCACTCAGAATCTAGAAGCTGCCATTGGCACAGCACAAGAAGCAGCCGCCGTTCAAGCGGCCATTGCCGTAGGTGCCTTAGTCGACACCACGCCTGATTGGGCTGAACAATGTATGGCAGAAGGCGGAGGCATCAATTATGAGACCAATAGTTGCGACTAGCGTCATCACTTAAGGAACGTCCGTCTCTACTATTTGTTGATCGTTTCTATGTGTTATTAAAAACTGAACACAGGCTTTCCAAACAAACTTTCATCTGGGTTTATGCCTAAGCCATCTGCCTCTGGTAACGTAATATGTCCATCGCGGATTTGGATTGTGTTTTCGCTATCATAGGGACGAGTGATATAAGGAGCGGCAAGCCAAACCCCTTCATTCAATGTCGGTTTCACCGTGGAACCGATATGGGCACAGGCAGCAGCAATGATATCACCACCCCATGAATCATCACAAGTATGAGGCAAGCTAAGGGCATTACAGGTTTCGCGGAAAGTGACCATATTCATAAGGCCGCCCAAGCGGGTCACTTTCATTCCGAAACCATCAACAAGCCCTTCGGTTGCGGCGCGAATGACAACGTTTAAATCAACCCCACTTTCATCCATATAGATAGGATGATTAACTTGTGGCCGTATTGCACGCAGCTCATCAATCGTATTTGTAGGCTGTTCCATAACAAAAGGGATAGGTTGGCATTCGCGGCTTAATCGAATCGCATCTCTGCTTGGCAGACCACGATTGCCATCAACTGCTAACGAGACCCCCTTGCCCTTCGTCTCTTCCCAGACTCTGTGCGTTGTTTCAATATCCACTTCAACAGGACGGCCACCCACTTTCACCTGAATGCGAGGATAACCTTCTTGAACTTTCTCTTTGACAAGCCGTGCAACTTCTTCAGGTGTGTCGACACCTGTCGCATAATATGAGGGAATGCGCGTCATAGCTGCGCCACCCAAAAGGCTGGAAACTGGCAAATTCAAATGCTTTCCAAGCAAATCATAAACAGCTATATCAATCGCCGCTCTTGCATAATTATGGCCCTTTAGATGGTCATCCATACAGCGATGAATAACTAAGGGAAGCACTTCACATCCAAGCAATCCAGGCGCCATTTGCGCCAGCGCAGCT
>WTHV01000028.1:0-10647 GCA_011525265.1 Alphaproteobacteria bacterium
GCACCACCTTAGCAGGGTCAATCACACCAGCTTTGATAAGGTCTGTGAACTCACCTGACTGTGCGTTATAACCAACAGTGGCATCTGTGCCTTCCATCAATTTACCAACGATCACAGCACCATCTGCACCAGCGTTATTGGCGATTTGACGGGCCGGTGCTTGCAATGCGCGGCGCACAATGTTCACACCAACTTCTTGGTCATTATTCTCTGGCTTTACAGCTTCAAGAGCAGTGATTGATTTCACAAGTGCAACACCACCACCGGCGACGATGCCTTCTTGAACAGCGGCTCTTGTTGCATGCATCGCATCATCAACACGGTCTTTACGCTCTTTCACTTCTAGCTCTGTGGCACCGCCAACACGGATAACAGCCACACCACCAGCAAGCTTTGCCAAACGCTCTTGCAACTTCTCGCGGTCATAATCTGAAGATGTTTCTTCAGCCTGTGCGCGGATTTGGTTACAACGTGCATCAATGTCAGCACGCTCGCCAGAACCATCAACGATTGTTGTTTCTTCTTTTGTGATTTCAACACGCTTAGCTGAACCAAGCATATCAAGAGTTACCGCATCAAGCTTGATGCCAACTTCTTCTGAGATCACTGTGCCATTTGTCAAAATCGCAATATCTTCTAGCATTGCTTTACGGCGGTCACCAAAACCAGGTGCCTTAACAGCTGCGACTTTCAAGCCAGCGCGCAAACGGTTCACAACCAAAGTTGCCAATGCTTCGCCTTCGATATCTTCAGCAATGATAAGAAGTGGACGGCCTGACTGCACAACCTTTTCCAAGATTGGCAACATATCCTGCAAGTTTGTTAGCTTCTTTTCGTGAAGAAGGATATATGGCTCTTCTAGTGTGGCACGCATCTTTTCGCCATCTGTGACGAAATATGGTGATAAGTAACCACGGTCAAACTGCATACCTTCAACAACATCTAGCTCAGTCTCAAGGCTCTTTGCTTCTTCAACTGTGATAACACCTTCATTACCAACGCGTTCCATTGCTTCAGCAATCATCTTGCCAATTTCAGCTTCGCCATTGGCAGAGATTGTACCAACCTGTGCCACTTCATCTGACGTTGTGATTTTCTTTGATTGTGTTTCCAAAGATGACACAACAGCTTCAACAGCCATATCGATGCCACGCTTCAGGTCCATTGGGTTCATGCCTGCCGCAACAGCCTTTGAGCCTTCTTGTGCGATAGCTTGCGCTAAAACAGTGGCTGATGTTGTACCATCACCAGCTGTATCATTGGCCTTTGATGCTACTTCACGTACCATCTGTGCGCCCATATTTTGGAACTTATCTTTTAGCTCGATATCTTTGGCAACTGTTACACCATCTTTGGTGATGCGTGGTGCGCCAAATGATTTTTCAAGCACAACATTACGACCTTTTGGGCCCAATGTTACCTTTACAGCATTGGCTAGAATATCAACGCCTTCAAGCATTCTTGAACGGGCATCTGAGCCAAATTTTACGTCTTTAGGAGCCATGTTAAACTTCCCTTTTTATCTTAAATGAAATGAATGTCTTCGAAATGGCGCTTAGCCAAGGATACCCATGATGTCTGATTCTTTCATGATCAGATAATCAACACCATCAAGCTTTACCTCTGTGCCTGACCATTTGCCAAATAACACAGTATCGCCTTTTGCAACATCAAGCGGGTGTACTTTGCCCTGCTCATCACGTGCGCCAGAGCCCACTGCAATAACTGTGCCCTGCATTGGCTTTTCTTTAGCTGTATCAGGGATGATGATACCGCCAGCTGTTTTTTCTTCCGATTCTGTACGTTGTACAACAACGCGGTCGTGAAGCGGTCTAAATTCCATGCTTCAATCTCCATTCAAGCTCGACAATTAAATGAGGTCAAAAAGACCTCATAGGAAAAAGTGACTGCCATATAGAAGGGTGCGAGACATCTGGCTAGCTAATTGACCTGCTAGTCCTCTTTGCTGTTCCGCCAGACCCTCCACTGGCTTTTGCATGTATGGTAGGTGGGCATTTGGGGAAAAAGAGTCAAGGTATGGCGTTTAAAAAAATGTGCTTTTTAGTGATTTTTTACTCTTTTGTGTTATCAAACGCGCTATTTTCAGCCCATGCATTGCTTTTCTTGGGGGTAAAAAGGATAACCCCTGCGACGCAATGCGCGTTTTTTTTATCTGCTTTCCATGCTAACGATAGCGCATAATTTTAAAGATATGAGTTTAGCTAATGATGAATGAGACACACAAACCGATCGCTATCTGGCTATTTACCATGGCAGTTTTGGTGGCTTTGATGGTTGTTATTGGCGGCGTCACGCGCCTAACAGGCTCTGGCTTATCAATGGTGGAATGGCGCCCTCTTATCGGCACATTACCGCCGCTGACAGACACAGAATGGCTTCGTGTCTTTACCTTATATCAAGACTCACCAGAATATAATGAGATTAATTACGGCATGAGCCTTGCTGAATTTAAGCTTATCTTTTTCTGGGAATATTTTCATCGCCTTTGGGGGCGAATGCTTGGCCTTGCCTTTGGCTTGCCTTTGATTTATTTCGCAGCACGTAAAATGATCCCCCAAGGCTATGGCGCGCCGCTATTGGTGCTATTGGTGCTTGGCGGCCTTCAAGGTGTTATTGGCTGGTGGATGGTAAAATCTGGCCTTGTTCAAGACCCCACTGTCTCGCAATATCGTCTTGCCACACACCTTTCAATGGCGCTGTTTATCTATGGCCTTTTGCTGTGGACAGGCTTTAATCTTTTCTATGGCAAAGCACATAGGCCATCTGGCCATCTGATCGGTGTGGTTGGGATTGTATCAGCCACTATCATTGCCGGCGCCTTTGTGGCAGGTATGGATGCTGGCCTGCTTTACAATGAATATCCGCTGATGGGCGAGGGTCTTGTGCCAATTGAATATGGCGAAGAAGGGCTGTCTGACCCGTTTGATAATCCTGCCTCTGCGCAATTCCATCACAGATGGATTGCCGTACTTGCTGTGATAGGCGTCCTTAGCATTTGGCGGCGTGCCCATAAAATGCCTGCCTTACGCAATAGAGGCTTTTTGATGGGCCTTATCGTCCTCTGCCAATTTGCCCTTGGCATTATCACATTGTTAAATGGTGTGCCTGTATGGATGGGCGCTGCCCACCAGCTTGGCGCTGTCTTACTTCTTGGCGCAACCCTATGGTGCGTGCATGGGCTAGCCATAAAAAAGGGCGCTTAATTAGCGCCCCTTTTATCACGTGATTTAAGATGATTTCTTTGGCGGCAAAGCGCGTCTGATATGCAGTTCTGCTAGCTGTTCATCTGACACTTCAGATGGGGCATTCATCATCAGATCTTCTGCCTTGCCATTCATCGGGAAGAGGATCACTTCACGAATATTTGGCTCATCAGCTATCAGCATAACCATACGGTCAATACCTGGTGCAATGCCGCCATGTGGTGGTGCGCCGAACTGGAAGGCTGAGATCATGCCCGCAAATTCACTATCAACTGTTGCCTTATCATAACCTGCAATATCAAAGGCTTTATACATCACCTCTGGCAGATGGTTTCTGATAGCACCTGATGATAGCTCGATACCATTACAGACCAAATCATATTGCCATGCTTTGATTGTAAGCGGGTCTTGTGTCTCAAGCGCCTCTAGCCCGCCTTGTGGCATAGAGAACGGGTTGTGCGAGAATTCAATCTTGCCTGTTGTCTCGTCAGCCTCATACATTGGGAAGTCAACAATCCAACAGAATTTGAAGATATCTTCTTCCATCAGCCCATGCTCATTACCAAGACGCACGCGCGCCTTGCCAGCAAGAGAGGCCGCTTCTGATTCTTTGGCACAGGCAAAGAAGGCTGCATCACCATCTGATAGGCCAAGGCGTGCTTTCATCTCAGCTGTCTTCTCAGCGCCAAGTGCTTTGGCAATTGGCCCGCGTGCTTCGCCATCTTCGCCATAGATGATATAGCCCATGCCTGGTGCGCCTTCGCCTTGCGCCCAGCTATTCATGCGATCAGCGATAGAACGAGACCCACATTTTGGCCCCGGCACAGCGCGAACAACCGCGCCTTTTTCAATATTCTTGGCAAAAATTGAGAAATCAGAGCCAGCAAAAATATCTGTTACATCTGCAATTTCAATCGGAATACGCAAATCAGGCTTATCAGAGCCATATTTCAGCATTGAATCAGCATAGGTGATATGCGGGAATTCATCTTCGACCTTGCGATCAGAAAATTCATCAAACACGCCTCTAATCACAGGCTCAACGGCATCAAACACGTCCTGCTGTTCTACAAAGCTCATTTCCAAATCAAGCTGATAGAATTCACCAGGCGATCTGTCAGCGCGGCTATCTTCATCTCTGAAACAAGGGGCGATTTGGAAATAGCGGTCAAAGCCAGAGACCATAATCAGCTGTTTAAATTGCTGTGGTGCTTGCGGCAATGCATAGAATTTACCAGGATGCATACGCGCAGGCACAAGGAAATCACGCGCACCTTCAGGAGATGACGCTGTTAGAATCGGTGTCTGAAATTCTGTAAAATTCTGTGCGACCATGCGGTTGCGGATAGATTGGATAATCTGTGAGCGCAGTAAGATATTTGAATGCGGACGAGAACGGCGCAAATCAAGATAACGATAACGCAATCTTGTCTCTTCGCCAGAATCTTCATCTGAATTGACCTGTAATGGCAATGTATCAGCAGCAGATAGTAATTCGAACTCTGTGATGATGACTTCAATCTCACCTGTTGCCATCTTGGCGTTAACCGTATCAGCTGTACGCTCTTTGACTGTCCCTGAGACGGAAATCACAGATTCATTACGAAGTGCCTCAACCTGCGGGAAAGCAGGGTGATCTGTATCAATCACAAGCTGTGTTAGGCCAAAATGGTCGCGCAAATCGATAAACACCAATCCACCATGGTCACGTTTACGGTGAACCCACCCTGCTAGCTTTACGCTTGCCCCAACATGGTCTTTTTTTAACTCACTGCAATTATGCGAACGATAGCGTGTCATCTTAATGCCTCATTTACTTCACCATTGGGACAAGCTGGTTTTGATAAAGCTGTCACCAAATTATGCTTCACATCTTGTGATTTGTGATGCGCAGTATGCACCTAAAATGCCAAAGCGCAAGATTCCTTTTATCTTCCTCTTATAAGGGCGGGTTTTTCACCAGATTACCTATCTCTTTTGCGACGTCTTTTACGCCCCTCACCTTGGGCTGGGGCTTGAGGCACATTGGCCCATGGCTCACCCAAAATTGTTGCTGCCTCTTGGCGTGAAATTGGTTCAATATCTGTGTATTTATCATCTGTGTATTTATCTAGGGCGCCGCGCATCGCTTTAATATGCTCTGCAGTTGTGCCGCAACAACCACCAATAATCCGCGCACCTGCACGCAACGCCGCAAGGGCATAATCTGCCATTAATTCTGGGGTGCCGTGATAGTGGATTTTGCCTTCGACATAGGCAGGAATACCGCAATTGCCTTTGGCAATAATTTGTTGTGTATGACCATCTGCTTCGGCAAAGCCAAAAACAGTATCAAGTAATTCAGAGGGGCCAATGCCACAATTTGCTCCAAAACCAGCCATCCCAAGTGCCGCCGCCTGCGCTGCAAAAGCAGCAGGCTGTATTCCCATCATTGTGCGGCCTGCTGTATCAAACGTCATGGTGCCATAAACAGGCAAGCCTGTGGTTTTTGCGGCTGTCACAGCTGCCTGCATTTCTTCGACAGATGACATGGTCTCAATCCAGAGTATATCAGCCCCACCATCTGCAAGGGCTTGTGCTTGGGCTGTAAAAGCCGCAATGGCACCTGCCTCATCAAGTGCGCCAAGCGGTTCAAATAACTCGCCTGTCGGACCAATAGAGCCACCAACAATGACTGTGCTTTCTGCCTTGTCAGCCACCGCGCGCGCAATCGCCGCCGCCGCCTTATTCAACTCATCCACACGTCCTTCTGCTTGGTGCAATTTCATGCGGTAATGTGTGCCACCAAAAGAGTTCGTTAAAATGATATCTGAGCCAGCATCCACAAATTCTTGATGTAATTCGGTGACTTTTGCGACCTCATCCACATTCCATAATTCAGGGGCATCACCTGTCATTAACCCTTTGGCAAATAAATTTGTGCCAATGGCGCCATCTGCGAGTGCGAACCCTTTATCAGCGATAATCTGTTCCAGTTTATTCATAATCGCGCACCTTTAGAAAATGTGGTTAGCGGATGTGTTAAACGCTATTGCGCTCACTTCTACGGCGTGTTTTGCGGCGCGTAACACCCGTCACTGCCGCGCGTCTTTCGCCAAGCTGTTTTAGCAATGCGGCTTGTGCGTCATAATCCATTGAACGCCATTGGGCGATTTCTTGGCGTGTACGATAACAGCCAGAACATTCGCCAGATACAGGGTTGATCTGGCAAATGCTAATACATGGAGAGGCAAGTTTTTCGCGTTCCATCACTAAGACCCTAACGCTAGCGGCTTTGTGATTTAAGCCGCTTGCTCTTCTTCTGAATAACCAAGTGCTTGTGCAAGCGCACTCAAAGCTGATGACATTGTGGCATCAGCTGTTGCTTTCACAACATTCTTTACAACACATACAGGCTCTTCGATAAAATCTGCTGCCACAATATCAGTTTCAATATCTGACAAAAGCATATCTGATTCGCCCACAAATAGCACAGGCATATCTTCACGAAGGAAGGCGCGCAAAATGCGGATAGCATGAGGCTCTTGCTTCAACTTTTCAATATGAGCGGCACCGCCTGGGATAATCAGGCCATCATAATCAATTGCCAATGTTTCTGATAGGACAGCATCTACGGGATAAGCCATGCCAAGCATGCCATTATTCGCACCATTCACAAGACCGGGCTTGTTTGAAATCACCTTTAGCCAACCATTTTGTGACATCATAGATTTTTGAAGATCAATGAATTGTGTCTCATCAAAACCTGCAGAAACCATAATTGCCATTTTTTTAGCTGAAAGCGAATGCTGCGCCATAGAATAAATCTCCTATTATTTGTTATCAAAACACGTCAACAAACTATGCCTAACGCTTTTATACACATTAGACAGTGCCTGAATTCACTTAAAATCACCCTGTCATCTTACCGCTGATAGATTAGCAAAGATTTGTTGAGGATATATTAACTGAGACAGGCCTTTTGTAACGTTAAGAATTATTAGCTTGTTGCATCATATGAACAATGATGGGGTGAGCTGTTAATTAAAACTTGGCCGCCTTATAGCCGAACTGTGATATTTTTTCAAGCTAATTCGGATCGGCTCAGCGAAAGGACTGATCAGTTGTGATGCGCCTGCATCGCGGAAAAACGGCCATAGCGCAGACGCAACAACAGACGTATCACGGCAAACGCACATAAGGGCAAAAGCATTTGCATGAAGGCCGCCTGTGCTGAGGGGCCTCTTGCACCGCTTGCCGCCAAAGTCACAGCCTCTGTGGTTATCGTTGATACACGCCCTGCGCCAGCAAAGATGGTAGGCAAATAAAGGGCAATTGATACTGCCACACCTAGGATAATGGCACTCGCAAAACTATGGCCAAGGATAGGCAATCGTACCTGCCAGAAATGCCGCATCATGCCATAGCCCATTGTCTGTGCCATCATATGATAGCGTGCCTCATAGCCCTGATAGGCCGGCGCCAAAATCAGCCAAACATAAGGCAAAATATAAAGGCAATGCACAAAAATAACTGTTAGGAGATAGCCATCAAGATAGGACCAACTCAACGCAACCTGAAGGCCAAATAATAACGAGATTTGTGGCACGAAAAGAGGAATAAATAACAAGCCGCTCATGACATGAATCACCATTTTGCGATGCCATTTCAGCGCATCCAAAACTTCAAGCCAAAAGGCAGCGATAATGGCAGAGAAAAAGCTTGCCCCCAAGGCAATCACAATCGTATCGCCTGCAATTGTGCCAAATGCCGCCTCTGTTTGCCAAAAGCGCAAACCGAAATCACTTGGCCATTTTGCCGAAAACGGCCAGCGATTAGCAAAGGCCCATAAGCCAATGGCGCATAAGCCCAAAATCACAAACACAAATGCCCCACTTATGCCAAGGAACACCGCTGATATGACAGAAGGCAAGAGCGCAAGCCGCGCCCCATGTGCCAGCGCAAAGCGCATCGCAAATGCACAAAGACGCTCACCAATCAGCCATAGGCCTATGGCAAAAATGATTACCATAATTTGTAAAACCGCGCCTGCTGATGCAGGTAATCTGGCACTTAAATCAGCATCATAAAACCCTTGCAAGACAAGCACCGCAAGAGGTGGTGGCAGGCCGGGCCCTAGAATTAATGTCATATCCACAACAGACAGGCTATAGGCAAGCACGGCCAAAACAGGCAAGCGCATCTGGCGATAAATTTGTGGCCATATCAGATAAAACCATGTCACCACGGGCGCATAGCCAAAGCTGTTGCCAAGATTCTGCAAAGGCGCTAACGCAAGGCGCTGGCTTTGGGCAAGTGCAATGAATAATAAAAAAGGAATTTCCTTCATCATCAATCCGACAATCAACAGCCACCCCGTCTGGTCAGGAACAAAGCCAAAAGCAGGTGGCCGCACCCACCCTGTCAATTCTGGCGATACGAGCCTAACAAGCCATCCAGATGGGGCGAGCAGGAACAATAAAGCAATCGCAATTGTCGAATGCGGCAGGGCTATCAGCGGGCCCATAATGCGCCTATGCCATTTCAATACGACTCTGCCAAAGCCGGCTTGCGCCCCACACGCCATCAAGGAAAAACACGCAATCACCGATAATAACGAGGCTGTCATGCCCACAAATAGGCTAAGCCATAATGCATGAAAGGCACTTTTTTGGGCAAAGAAGTCTGAGAATGCTGATAGAGAGACAGCCTGCGCGCCAAGGGCAGGAAAATACCCTGCAGCAGGCACCACTACACCGATAAGCCCAATAATGATGGGCGATAAAAATAATAATAAGCTAGCACCAAGGCTAAGAGCGTAGAACAGCTTCATAAGACTGACTTTATCATAAAAAAACAAAGGCATCATAGGGAGATGATGCCTTTGATAAAATAATGGGAGAAGACTAGCCGCTATTGACCTGATGCATAGCGTTCCGCCCAAGCCGCCTCTAGCTTTGGTACCCATGATGGGTGCGGCTCTGGGAGTGTCTTTGCCAAATCTGCCGGGCTTAATGTGGCAATCCCTTTTGGCAGGGCCGCAAATGCCGCACTATCAGCTGATGATAATTTGCCAATTGATAAAACAGACGGGTCGCCCCAAATTACAGGGTCTGCTTTGCGCAATTGCGCCTCAGGCGATAGCATGAAATTCGCAACGATCTGTGCGGCGGCCGCATTCCCACTATTAAAGGGAATAGCAAGGAAATGCACATTGGCTAGCGTGCCTTTATCATGCACATAAGAGCGCACCGTATCTGGTAATTCACCACGTGCAATCGCAGATGAGGCATCGGCAGGATTAAAGGCCATATAAATATCTGCCTCACCATCAGCCACAAGCTGTCTCATAGCAGGGTAATTTTGCGGATAGGCTGAACCACCACGCCATAAATGCGGCTGTATCGCATCAAGATAGGCCCATAAAGGCGCGGTAACCGCGTCAAAATCTGCATCATCCACAGGCGCATAAAGCGCGCTATCTTGATCTGTTAATTCAATCAATAACTGTTTTAAAAATGACACACCGATAAAATCTGGCGGCTGGGGATAGGTAAATCGACCAGGGTTGTTAGCGATATAATTCTTTAATGACGCGGCGTCTTTTGGCGGATTATCGAGATAAGCACTATCATAGAAAAAGGCCAATTGCGCCCGCCCCCATGGCACTTCGCGCCCTTTGGTTGGCACAGCAAAATCAAGGATAATAGCAGGCAATTCTTGTGAATCAGTATAACGCCAATTTGGCAAGGCTGTTACCCAATCTGTGGGCTGAAGTAGGTCAGCGCGCATCATTGAGGCAAAATTTTCACCATTAACCCATAACATATCAACAGAGCCATCTGTATCACGGCCAGCTGTTTTTTCTGCCAAAATACGAGACACTGCGGCGGCTGTATCTGTTAATTTGACATGTTCAAGCGTGATATCATAACGATCTTTGATGCTATCGCCTGCCCATCTGATATAGGCGTTAATTTTATCATCACCGCCCCATGCGTTAAAATACACTGTTTGCCCTTTGGCACGCTCTAACAAAGCCTCATAATCAGTATCAGCCATAGCGGCTGATTGGCCAGTCGCAAGCATCAGCATGAATGCTCCAATGATTAGGCGAATAGGCATCTGTATCATTATCATCATCCTCTTGGTTATCTAATTGCGGTCAGTAAGACAGTATTAAGACTTTTCGGCAAGTCCCAATATCCCAAATGCCTCATACCTCTGATGCAATAGACGCCCCTATAGGAAACAGCCATGGTAATTGCGGATGATGATAACAGACAAAATAAAAGGCTGATAACAGGTGATTGGCAAGAAAGACGCACGGATGCTATTGGCAAGATTAGGGACTATGATGTCATGTTTTGGCATTATCCTCACAGCTTGTGGTGGCGGCAGTAGCGGTGGTGGCACAGCCTCTCGTCCCTCCCTTGTGACCACC
>WTHV01000028.1:10657-20277 GCA_011525265.1 Alphaproteobacteria bacterium
CACATCCGGGCCGGGTCTCTTTTATTCAGAATATTGATGATATCCCTGATTTTGAAGGTGGTCACCGTCAGGCACTTGCCATTGATGTGGTCACAGGCCAAGTCACCTCTTTCAAAACAGGACTTGCCCTAAAACAGTTTTTGAACAAACAACCAGACCCTCATGATAATCGGTTATTTATTGGCCCTGATAAGACCTCTTTTGTGGGGCTATCTCACCTTGCACATAATCTTGATAATACGCGCTTTACAGCCTCATTTGAACGGTTTCAGCTTGGTGATGTCAACCAGCGTGATGCTGGGCATTTCTTCTTATTTGGCAAAGCTCATGATGCCCCCGCACCCCAGCCACTTTACGATGTGAAATCAGCGTATTTTTGTTCTCATTGCGCGCGCCCCTTTGATACCGCCGATGGCACGTTGCGCTTCACCATTAGTGGTGATAATCGTGCCAAAGCCTTGTTATCTTTAGCGAATGATGAAATATCTCTCACAGTCCCGCTTAGCCTTACACAAAACCGCCTATCGCTTGATCAGCTCTCAGACCAATTGTCATTTTCCAAAAATGGCATAACGCAAACGATTACAAATGCGCATAATGAGGGCTATTTCTTTGGCGAACAATCACAAGAGGTTGGCGTGCTATTGTCTCTTGAACAAAAAGAGGGGGTATTTTCAGCAGGGGCTATTGGCAAGAGCCCTTGAGCCGCACATCATCCTCTATGTTTGGCTATATAAAAGCCTCTAGGATCATTTTGTGAATTCTTTTATGCTGTATCTTGATCAGTTTTGGATTCGCAAAAGGCGCTATTTATGGGTTTAACTCTTCACCAGCTTGGCCTGTCTTGGGGCGATAATCACTTACTGTCTGATTTTTCTTTGACCGTTACCCCTGGCGAAATTGCACTTATTCAGGGGCCAAGCGGATGCGGGAAATCAACATTATTATCAGCGATTGCAGGCACAGCACCGCCAACACTCAACATAAAAGGTGATATTGCACTTGATGGGAAGAGCATTATGCCGCTTGCCCCACAAAAGCGGCGTATTGGTATTTTATTTCAAGAGGCATTGTTATTCCCACATTTAAGCGTGGCAGAAAATCTCGGATTTGGGTTGCCATCTGGCACGTCACGCCAAGAACGTCTTGATGCCGTAGACGAAGCGCTAGAGGCAAGCGGCCTTAGTGGTTATGGCACTTATGACCCTGCCCATCTTTCAGGCGGCCAAAAAGCCCGTATTGCTATGATGCGTGCTATGTTATCACGCCCGCGCGCTCTTTTGATGGATGAGAGTTTTGCCAGCCTTGACCCTGCTTTGCGCACCCAATTTGGGCAATTTGTGGCTGATAAGGTGCGCAAACAGAACATCCCTGCCCTGCTCATATCCCATCATGAAGATGATAGGGCATTTGCCACTGGTCAGGTCATCACATGGCCCACATTTCAATCTGAAATAATTAACGATGCGTAAATAAAGTAGAGCTGTTATAGTGGTCTTAAGGTAAGCAAAGGCTAGACCCGGCTAGGGAATGCTGATAAGCGTGGGGCGGTATAACTCATCCTATATGCAAATGAACGACACATAGTCATAAGATGAGCCAATGAAGGTAACGGAAATTCAAGATCATGACACCATATGATACGAGCAATGAGCTAAGAGATAAGACAGCCAATAGACCAAGCCGCCAAGAAGCTGAAGCCGCTGTTGAAGTTTTGCTTCGTTGGGCAGGCGATGATCCGACAAGAGAAGGGCTTATTGATACGCCGGCACGTGTTGCGCGCGCCTATGAAGAATTTTTCCGCGGCTATCATGAAGACCCTGGCGCCATGCTTGCGCGCACCTTTGAAGAGGTTGAGGGCTATCAGGATATGGTCATGTTGCGTGACATTGAAATGCAGTCGCATTGTGAACATCACATGGTGCCAATCTCAGGGCGCGCCCACATTGCCTATATGCCAAATAAGCGTGTTGTCGGCATCTCTAAGCTTGCCCGTGTGATGGACAGTTTTGCTATGCGCCTGCAAACACAAGAGACCATGACAGCACAAATCGCCAATTGCATCCAAGAGGCATTAGAGCCGCAAGGTGTCGCTATTTTGGTTGATGCCCAGCACCAATGCATGACAACAAGGGGTGTAAAAAAGCCATCTGTGTCTATGGTGACAACACAATTTACCGGCCTATTCCAGACTGATACAAGCCTGCAAGACCGTTTCTATCGCCATATCACACTTGGCTAGGTCGTGCTAGGACGTGCTAGGAAGTCGGCCTTTCTCTTTACAGTGACCATCTTCATCTTTTATAGATGAGACACGGGTCAGGCATTGTGCTTGATACTTGTGATAATGGTCAAAAGGCAATTATGCGCTTTACTCCTGTTTTAAATATATTAGGCATCCTGCTTGCAGTATTGGCGGCCACCATGGTTTTGCCAATGATAGCTGATATCGCCACTGGCTCATCTAATTGGCAGGCTTTTGCGATATCTGCCCTTATTACAGGGTTCATGGGTATCGGTTTATGGCTTGCCCATAATGGCCAGACTGATTTTGATATTGGCCTTCGCCAAGCCTTTTTGCTGACCAATGGTGCATGGATCCTTATTGGTATTTTTGGCGCATTGCCCTTTTTATTATCCAATCTGAATCTGTCAGTCTCAGACGCATTATTTGAATCAGTCTCAGGCATTACCACCACAGGCTCGACCATATTGCCTGTTATCGAGCGTGCCTCTGCTGGCATTTTATTGTGGCGTGCTTTGCTGCAATGGTTGGGCGGCATTGGTATTGTTGTGATGGCATTGGCTGTTTTGCCAATGTTATCAGTGGGCGGTATGCAGCTCTTTAAAACAGAATCCTATGATTCAGCTGAAAAAGTTATCCCGCGTGCTACACAGCTCGCCGGTGGTATTTTTATTGCCTATACCTCTTTAACGGCGCTCTGGGCTGTGATGTTAACCCTTGCGGGCATGCCATCTTTTGATGCGCTTGCCCATGCGATGACAACCATTGCCACAGGCGGTTATTCAACACGCACCCTTTCGATTGCCGCATTTGATTCTGTGATGATTGAGATCATTATCATAGGCGGGATGATTATTGGCTCATTACCCTTTGCCCATTATGTGGCCTTAACAAGAGGCGGCTGGCGCAATTTAATTAATGACCCGCAAGTACGATGGTTCTTATCGTTAATGGCCGTCGTGGTTTTGGTTATCAGCTATCATCTGACAAGCTTGCAATATGGCACCGCAGAAGCCCTGCGCCTTGCAAGCTTTAATGCGATATCTGTCCTCACAGGCACAGGGTATGGCACAGCTAACTTTGCCGCATGGGGCGGGTCTGCGACCACCATTTTGCTGATATGTATGTTTATTGGCGGTTGTGCGGGCTCGACAACATGCGGTGTAAAAATTTTCCGCCTGCAAGTATTAGCCTCAACCATTAAAGTGCAAATTGCACGCCTATTGCGCCCGCATGGTGTGGTGCTTGCCTATTATAATAAGCGTCCCGTCTCTGACTCAGTCATGGATGCGGTGATGGGCTTTTTCTATCTTTATATTTTATGCTTTGTCATTTTAGCCGTATTTTTGGGCATGACAGGCCTTGACTTCCAAACAGCCCTATCTGGCGCGGCAACAGCCATTTCAAATGTGGGCCCCGGCCTTGGTGAGGTCATTGGTCCTGCGGGACATTTTGGCGAATTGCCCGTATTTGCGAAATATGCGATGTGTGTTGGTATGTTGCTTGGCAGGCTTGAATTATTCACCGTTCTTGTGATGCTTCACCCTGGCTTTTGGCGGCGCTAGCCCTTAGGGCAAAATCATACCGTCAATCTTGCCAATCTCTGTTCTGGCTTGCTCATCAATCAAAGTAATGGCGTGTTGCACCAAAGCTTCTTTGGCCATCAGATAATCAGCAGGTATGGCTGATTCTGGCAGGGTTTGTGTGACTTTTGATGCTAATTTTGCGGTACCTTGAAAATTACCAACAGGTTGAATCCATAAAAGCTGTGCCTCAATCGTGACACGCAATCTGGTATCTTGATTATCCTTTAGGGCATTTAAAAACCCTTCTTCAGGCGGTAAGTCTTCTTGTTTAATTGACGCCTCAGAGATATTTAAAATCAATTCACCAGACCCACCCTTTGGCACCAAGGTCTGCTTGGCCCATTCAATAACCATCTCAGCTGGTGTTATCGCTAACTCATGCTCAACATAAGGTGGCTCTAGCGGCATTAACCAATTATCCACCACCTCAAGCCGGCGCGCATTAATCGCAATCGCTTGGCCATCACGACTGTCTAATGAGACTGTCTTCTTACCTGTTGCCGTGGTCTGGCATGCACCAAGAGTCAAAAGCAACAACCCGCTAATAAGCAACCGTGAAAACATGACAAAAGCCCCTTTAAAAATATCGCTCCAGAGAAGGTCTAACTTAGATAGGGAATCACAATTAATCATTTGACTCAAGTCGCTCATCTTACAGGGCTGTTAAATCAAATGTGCGGTCTGTCTTGCAAAATTCGCATGATACCACAAGCTGGCCATTATCATCGGCAAGGCTAGCGCGTTGCTCTTCGCTCAACCCATCTAGCATCACTTCAACCTTTTGCGGTGAACAACGGCATTTATCTGTAATAGGACGGGTGGGCTGAATATGGGGGCCAAGTGAATTAAACAACCGATAAACCAAATCAGCGAGTGGCAGATTTTTATCAAGCAATTCATCTGTCTTAACAGATGAGCATAAGGTCATAGCCGTATGCCATAAATCCAAACTCTCAGCATCAAGTTCTTCTGGCTGTTTATAGAGGTCATCCTCATCATTCTTGCCGCCAGAAACAGCGATTTGCTGTAATAATAAGGCACTTGAAACCCAGCCATCAGCAGTCTTTTCCGCAATTGTCATCACCAATGTCGAAAGCTGTTCTGAATTTTTGTACCATGCGGTTGCCGCATCACCTAAATGCGGGCCATCAAGCTCAACAATGCCTTGATAACGGCGCTTGGTCACCTGATGATCTACCGTAAATGCCATATAGCCAGAGCCGGCAAGGCGCGGCAAAAGTGCTGGCCCTTGATAGGCAGATTGCAACATCTCATCATCACCAAAGGCCGCATAACAACGCATATCACCATCTTGTGTCATATCGCTCATTAATGTTTTCACAGCCCCATCGCCTTTTGCTTGGACTGTAAAGACACCTTCAAAAGACATCATGGAGGATAAGACAGAGGTCAAAGCCATCGTCTCAGCACATAGGCCTGCCACAATATCAGGGTAGTCATGACGCGATAATATCGCATCTTGCGCATGGTGAAGGCGTGCAATACGTCCTCTAATACGTGGTGCGGTTGCGCCCTCGCCTGTCAAATAAAATGGCAGGACAACATCACTTACTTCATTCATCATAAAAGCGCCTTTAACACACACCGCCACAACAATAGGCCAAGATCGCTTTTTGCGCATGGAGCCTATTTTCAGCTTCCTGCCATACAGCAGATTGTTTGCCGTCAATCACGCTTGCGGTGACTTCCATCTCTCTAATAGCCGGCAGACAATGCATGAAAATCGCATCTGGTGCCGCCTTTTCCATGACCGCATCATTCACTTGAAACGGGGTCATATCTTGCACTCTTGTGCCTTCCTCATCCCCCATGGAAATCCAGACATCTGTGACAATCACATGAGCGCCTTTGGCAGCTTCTGCTAGGTCTTGATGAAGGGTAATTTCGGCCCCTTTATCTCTCGCCCATGCGACAATATCAGCTGGCGGCTCATAACCTTGTGGACAAGCAAGACGAAGCTCAAAGCCCATAATAGCAGCCGCTTCAATCCATGAGACAGCCACATTATTACCATCACCTGCCCATGTTACAATTTGCCCCTCTATCAGCCCATGCACATCACGCATTGTCATCAAATCAGCCATCACTTGGCAGGGGTGCGATCTGTCGGTCAGACCATTAATCACAGGCATATCTGCATGCTGTGCTAAATCCATCAATGTTTGATGAAATAAGCACCTGATCATCACGCCATCTAAATACCCCGATAAGACTTTGGCGGTATCAGAGATGCTTTCCCCGCGCCCCAATTGCATATCATTGGCAGATAGGACAATCGGTGTACCGCCAAGTTGACTGATACCAACCTCGAAAGAGACGCGTGTGCGTGTCGATTGCTTTTCAAAAATCATGCCAAAATGCTTGCCACTCAAAGGCGTATCATGCGCTTTGCCAGCCTTGTAATTTTGACGAAGCGCAATGCCATAATCCAACATGGCGTTGAGCTGATCTTTGGTGAAATCTTTTAGATCAAGAAAATGGCGCATTGCCGATATCCTATCATAGTTAGGGTAGAAAAGAGGTGATTATAGAGTCTCTAGGCACTCATGTAAAATCATCAATATCTTTTCGACCTCTTCTTGTGAAATTGTCAAAGGTGGCAAAAGGCGCAAAACATTATCTGCCGCAGGAACAGCCAATAAATGGCGGTCGCGCAGAGCGGCGTTTAAATCAGCCGCCTGATAAGCATTATCCATCTTAAGACCACGCAAAAAGCCTGCGCCGCGCACCTCAGAAATCTTCTGGCCAAATTGTACTTGAAGGCTGTGAAGACCGTCATCAAGTTGCGTAATACGCGCACCAAGATTATCGAAAAAACCAGCCTCATCCATCACATCAAGAACCGCATTACCTGCCGCAACTGCCAAGGGTGAGCCACCAAAGGTGGTACCGTGTGAGCCGGGGCCCATCGCATCACCAATCGCTTTTTTGGCAATCACAGCCCCCATAGGAAAGCCGCCACCAAGCCCTTTGGCTGTCGCGATAATATCTGGCTCAATACCAGATTGCTGATAGGCAAATAACGTGCCAGTACGACCCATGCCACATTGAATTTCATCAGCAATAACAAGTGCGCCAAATTCATCTGCTGCGGCTCTGACACCTTCAAGATACCCCTCAGGCGCGGCATTTGCGCCACCTTCCCCTTGCACAGGTTCAATGAAAATAGCTGCGATTTTATCACTCATCGCATCACGAAGGGCGTTCAAATTACCAAAAGGCACATGGTCAAACCCTGTTGCTAATGGCCCAAACCCCTCACGAAATGCCGGCCTATCTGTGGCGGCCAACATACCCAATGTGCGGCCATGAAATGCCCCGCCTGCACAAAGAATGGTATGTCTGCCCTCTTCACCATTGGCATGATGATAGCGGCGTGCCATCTTGACCGCGCCTTCATTTGCCTCTGCCCCTGAATTGCAGAAAAAGACATGATCAAGACCCGTCTTATCTGCCAAGCGTCTGGCAAGCCTCTCTTGACCTTCAATCCGATAGAGATTTGAGACGTGCCATAATTTATCAACTTGCCCCTTTAGGCAGGCGACAAGATGGGGGTGATTATGTCCCAAATTATTGACCGCAATACCGCTTGCACAATCAAGATAGGCCTCACCATTTTTATCATAAAGCCACACACCTTCGCCACGCTCAAACCATAAATCTAAGCGGCCATAGGTTGGCATAACAGCTGAGGTTTCAGCAGAAAAATTTCTATCATCACTCATGAGATATCCAGCACATCAGATATGTTAAATAAAATATTTCGCAAGCTTAAGAGATTGCGCTTGGTAATTTGAGCCAGACCCGCTTTGCCCATAAAGCCAATCAGGGCGCTCTGACATTGTCTCATAAACAAGACGGCACACGATCTGATCATGCTCAATCAAAAAGGGTACATCATGAGATCGCACCTCAAGCACGGCTCTTGTATGTTCTGCCCCTTTAACGCCGATGCCGAAACCGGGGTCAAAAAAGCCTGCATAATGGGCCCGAAACTCACCTGCTCTTGTATCATAAGCACTCATCTCAGCCGCATAGCCGTCTGGCACGCAGACATATTCACGGCTGGCAAGAATATAAAATTCATCAGGATTAAGCACAAGGCCGCCTGCCACCAAATCATCTGTTGTGACACGCTCCCAAAATTGCGTTTTTTGCAATGTAGCAGGCTTATCCATATCAATCAGGCCAGCATGTTTACGCGCGCGCCAGCCAATCAGACCTGTCTCATCCTCTGGCTCAAAATTCACCGATAGGCCAACACCTTGCGATATGTTTGCTTCACCAATCTGACCTTCGGCTAATTTGACTAATTGCTCTGATTTTTGCACCTCGGCCAATGCCGCATCATCTAAAATACCGTGACCTGCGCGCAAGCGTAATTGCGAAAGGCGCGTGCCGGGGCGCACAAGAACGGAAAAAGTGCGTGGCGAAATTTCGGCATAAAGCGGGCCATGATAACCATGAGGCACTGATTCAAATTCAATCGCTCTATCTGTGATAAGACGTGTGAAAACATCAACGCGGCCTGTCGAGCTTTTCGGATTAGCAAGCGCACAAATATGGCTCGGTAAAGCAAGGCTTTCTTGCAATTCAACCAAATAGACACAGCCACGCTCCAGAACAGCGCCGTCTGATAAATCAATTTCATGTAAAGCAAGCTTATCTAATTTTTCAGCGACCGTTGCCTGCGCACCCGGCAAGAATGACGTTTGAATGCGCCATGCCTTAGCCGATAGGCGCAAATCAATACTTGCCGGTTGAATTTGCCCCTCAATCACAGGTGTTTGAACAGATAAATAATCAAGCGCCATGGCCTGTTTTATCTGGTCACTTGATAGAATCCCTGCGGGAATATTTTGTAGCCCCTGATTTGGCATGGTCTACCTTTCATCTAATGCCCGAAAATAGCGCCCGGAAAGGTCACTAGTGCGATCACGAAAATACTAGGCTCCACAATAAACAAAGCCATCAAAATTACCAATAACAAATTACCTTTTCACAATTAAGATGGCTCGTACCAAACTTAAATCTATGTGGCGCAATCACCCTATTTGCGCGTGCATTTCTTTTTACCTATGATAGGGCCATGGAGATAGATAGCGAAATCTTAAGCAAAAGTAAGACGCATAAAAGGCTGATGAATAAGGCTGTGCATTATCTGGGACGCTATCAAGCAAGCCAGCAGAGCCTGCGCCGGGTCTTGCGGAAATTTGCCAAACGTAAATTTGATCCCGAAAAGGTCGCTGTTGAACGAACAGCTGAAGAGATAGAATCTGCCATTTCCGATGTTATCGCGCTTTGTGTTCATTATGGCTATGTCAATGATAAGGCGCTTGCCAATGCGCGGGCACGGTCATCTGTTATCACGGGTCAATCTGCCTATCAGCTCGCAGGAAAATTGCGTCAAATGGGGGTTGATGAGGCCACCACAAATGCCGCTATTGAAAAACGTAAATCAGACCATCATGACGCTGAAAAAGCGGCGGCTATTCGTGCGATGCGTAAAAAGCGCCTTGGCCCTTATTGTGGCTCTTATGACGATTTGGAATTTGCGGATCAACAAAAGCAAATCGCAAAATTGGCACGTCTCGGCTATGGCATGAGCCTTATTCGTACCATCTTATCCTATGAGTCTATCGAGACTGCCGAAGACGCGCTTTATGAGGCAGAGGCCGCACCGCCCGTCTTTGACACACCCTAGCCAAATGCATGGTCAAATTTGCCTCTCCTCAATTTGACAGGGACAAATGCTGTGCTACAGTCGC
>WTHV01000028.1:20377-23202 GCA_011525265.1 Alphaproteobacteria bacterium
GAAATTTTGATCACTGATGATTTAGTTTGGATTTTTTTGGGAGAGAAATCATGTCAGATAATTCACGTTTTGCCCCTAGTGCAGAGATAGTACAACGCGCTCATATTGATGATGCCGGCTATCAGGCGATGTATGATGCATCTGTCAAAGACCCTGAGGGGTTTTGGCGCGAACAAGGGCAAATTATTGATTGGATGACACCCTATAGCGTCGTTAGTGATGTGAACTATAACAAGCCAGATGTATCAATTAAATGGTATCATGATGGAACGTTGAATGCCTCTGTCAATTGCCTTGACCGCCACCTTGAAACAAGAGGCGATCAGACAGCCATCATCTGGGAAGGTGATGATCCAGATGTCTCACAAAATATCTCATATCGCGAACTCCACGCACAAGTTTGTCAATTCTCAAATGTTTTGAAATCACGTGGCGTGAAAAAAGGTGACCGTGTGACAATCTATATGCCAATGGTGCCAGAAGCCGCTGTAGCAATGCTGGCCTGTGCCAGAATTGGCGCTGTTCATTCAGTGGTATTTGGCGGCTTTTCACCAGATGCGCTTGCAGGGCGTATTCAAGATTGTGAATCAACGATTTTGATCACCGCAGATGAGGGCGTTCGTGGTGGCAAGCCCGTGCCATTGAAAGCCAATGCCGATGCCGCTCTTGCCTCATGCCCTGATTGCACAAGCTGTGTGGTTGTCAAGCGCACAGGTGGTGATATCACAATGCAAGATGGTCGTGACATTTGGTATCATGAAGCCATGGCAGATGCGTCTACAGATTGCCCGCCAGAAGAGATGAGTGCAGAAGACCCGCTCTTTATCCTTTATACATCAGGCTCAACCGGCAAACCAAAAGGCGTCTTGCACACAACAGGCGGCTATATGGTTTATGCAGCCATGACTCATAAATATGTCTTTGATTATCATGATGGCGATATTTATTGGTGTACAGCCGATGTGGGCTGGGTCACAGGCCATAGCTATATTCTTTATGGGCCACTGGCCAATGGTGCACAAACTCTGATGTTCGAGGGTGTGCCAACCTATCCAGATGTGTCACGTTTCTGGCAGGTTATCGAAAAGCACAAAGTTAATATCTTCTATACTGCACCAACAGCCATTCGTGCGCTGATGCGTGAAGGCGCTGAGCCTGTGAAGAAACATGACAGATCATCACTTCGTTTGCTTGGCTCTGTGGGTGAGCCTATCAACCCTGAGGCATGGATGTGGTATCATGATGTCGTTGGCGACGCTAAATGCCCAATTGTTGATACATGGTGGCAAACAGAAACAGGCGGTATTTTAATTACACCTCTGCCAGGTGCCACTGAAACAAAGCCCGGTTCAGCCACACGTCCTTTCTTTGGTGTTCAGCCTGTTTTGGTTGATAATGAGAATAACATTATTGAGGGTGCCGCAGAAGGTAATCTGTGTATTAACGCCTCTTGGCCTGGTCAAATGCGGTCTGTTTATGGCGATCATCAGCGCTTTATTGACACGTATTTTTCAACATTTGAAGGCCGCTATTTCACAGGTGATGGCGCACGCCGTGATGAGGATGGCTATTATTGGATCACAGGGCGTGTTGATGATGTGATCAACGTCTCTGGCCACCGCATGGGTACAGCAGAAGTTGAATCAGCCCTTGTGGCTCATCCAAAAGTCGCAGAAGCCGCTGTTGTAGGCTATCCGCATGATATTAAAGGGCAAGGCATCTATGCCTATGTCACTTTGAATGCAGGAGAGCCAACATCAGATGAATTACTCTCAGAATTGCGCACATGGGTCAGAAAAGAAATTGGCCCTATTGCAACACCTGATCTGCTGCAATGGGCCCCTGGTCTGCCAAAGACACGCTCTGGTAAGATCATGCGCCGTATCTTGCGTAAAATTGCGGCAAATGAGCATTCTGAATTAGGTGACACATCAACATTGGCCGACCCGTCTGTTGTTGATGATTTGATTGAAAATCGCGCCAACCGCTAGTGGGTTAACACAAAATAAATAAATCCCCTGCAGATATCGTCCTGTATAAAGGAACGTGACTGCAGGGGATTTATTTTACGCCAGCGCCATATCATCTTCGGCGATGCCCAGTTCAACCGCACGACACACAGCATGTGTGCGATTGCGTGCACCCAACTTGGCGCGAAGAGATTTCAGATGATGTTTAATCGTTACCTCTGATAGGCCATGCACACGGGCAATTTCCTTATTGGACTGACCAGCAAGTAAGCCATTCAATACATCTCTCTCACGACCAGTAAGATAGCTACTTGCCTTATGCGTGATTGGCTCAGTGCGGGACATCATCTCAACAGGCACATAGGTCTCACCTGCCGCAAGAACACGCAAAGCCGCCAGCATAGAGGCCGTGCCAAGGCTATAGGGTAAATAACCAGAAGCCCCTCTTTCCAACATATCTTGAACTTCAGCAGTTGGGCGCAATGGACCAATAAGGGCAATTGGCACCTCTGATGGTATCTGTGGGCGAATTGTATCAAGTCCCGCAAGCCCATCCATATCTGGTAACTCCAAATCAAGACCCACAACAGATAAGAATGTAGCTTGCGCTGCCAATTGTACAGTTTCGCGTAAAGTGCCAGCGGTTAATAGCGTCATATCCGGCTCATTCTCTGCCATATGATCTCTAATAAAATCACGAACAAGAGAATTGCCATAACCCAATAAAATTTTCATTTTTTGTCCTTTCCTTGGTTCAAAAAATTATCGCACCCGATGAAAACACCTTGAAATATGTGCTTAAATACGTGCTATGAGTGATATTCTACTCAGTTATGCTACTTAAAAAAGGTACTA
>WTHV01000018.1 GCA_011525265.1 Alphaproteobacteria bacterium
TTCCCAAGGCTTGTGCTTATATCCTAAAAAACTGGCTATTCCAAGTGTCATGATGTATTATAAGGCACGCAAAAGCAGGGCGATTTGCCTTAGCCTATGCAAATCCAGTTCATAAAGTTTGAGTGATTGTGCCAAAACAGCCAAAATTGCCAATAATAAAATCATGCCAATAATGAAATGATGCTAAGAATGACATGATAAAGGCAGGCTGGAAATAAGGAAAACAGATATGTTCTCAAAATTAGCGGCAGATATGCGTGCGATTAAATATCGAGACCCAGCATTTGGCTCATTTATCACGGCACCTTTTATCTATCCTTCTATTCAGGTGCTGTTTGTATTTCGTATTGCAAACCCTTTATGGCGCATGGGGTTACGCTTTCCTGCGCGGTGGTTGATGCAGATGGCGCGGTGGGTCACAGGCATTGAAATCCATCCCGGCGCAACCATTGGCCCTGGTCTGTTTATTGATCATGGCATGGGTGTTGTGATTGGTGAGACAGCAGAAATTGGCCGTGATTGTACCCTTTATCATGGTGTGACTTTGGGCGGTGTTATGCCGGCCGTTGGCGCACAAGAGCAACGCTGTGTAAAGCGCCACCCCACTTTGGATGATTATGTCATTGTCGGCGCTGGCGCACAGGTGCTTGGCCCTATCACCATCGGTCGCTGTGCGCGTATTGGCGGTAATTCTGTGGTGACCAAGGATGTGCCAGATAGCATGACTGTGGTTGGTGTTCCTGCCCGTCCTATTCCGCAAAAAGCCTCTTCAGAAGAAGGGTTCAAGGCCTATGCTCTTACCCCAGAGACAGGCGAGGATTTCCGCGAAAAAACTATTATAGGGCTATCGCAAGAAGTTGCCGCCTTGCGCAAAGCGCTTGACGCGCTTCGCGAAGAGGAAGAGGTCAGCCCACCATCAAGCGCAAAACCGAAAGCCACGCGCCAAGAATCTGCCAAGAAATAAGAGTGCCATATGCCAAGAGACTCTATTTATCTTGACCATAATGCCACATCGCCTCTGCGCCCCGAAGCCAAAGAGGCTATGATGGCGGCAATGGGCCCTGCATTGAACCCTTCATCTATTCACGATGCGGGCCGCAAAGCACGTATGATGGTCGAAGGCGCAAGACAGCAAATTGCCACAGCGCTTGGGGCGCGTCATGCTGATTTGACTTTCACAAGCGGCGCAACTGAATCCAATAATATGGTGCTAGCAGGCTATGAGACAATTATCACAAGCACGGTCGAGCATAGCGCAATCCTTGCCCCGCGCCCTGATGGGGTGCGCATATCTGTTGATAAGCACGGCATTATCGATCTAGGCGCCCTTGAGACAACACTTGAGCGCCTTGATGAGGATGCGCGCGCCTCAACACTTGTCAGCGTCATTGCCGCCAATAATGAAACAGGCGTGATACAGCCACTTGCAGAGATTGCCGCATTATGTCAGCGCTATCAGGTGGATTGCCATTCAGATATGGTGCAAATGGCAGGTAAAGTTGACGTTGATTTGGCGATAGACGGCCTCACTTTTGCGAGTTTTTCAGCCCATAAGGTTGGCGGCCCCTCTGGTGTTGGCGCTCTATGGATAAAGCCTGGCAAGACTATTCCAGCTTTGCTTGTTGGCGGTGGTCAAGAGCAAGGACGCCGCCCCGGGACAGAGAATGTTATTGGGATCATTGGCTTTGGTGCCGCCATGGAAGCGGCCTCTCATCAGCAAGGTTCTTTTGCAAAAATCGCACAATGGCGCGATGCGGCAGAGGCAGAATTGCAAAATGTGCGTGATGATGTGACTATATTAGGTGGCGGTGCACTGCGCGTGCCTAACACCTCTGCTATCGCACTAAAAAAACTACCATCAAATACAGCATTAATGGCACTTGACCTCAAAGGATTTTGCCTTAGCTCAGGCTCAGCTTGTTCCTCTGGCAAGGTCAAATCAAGCCATGTTGTTGAGGCAATGGGCATGCATGATCTGGCACCGCATATTTTGCGCATCTCAGCTGGATGGACAACAACACAAGATGAGTTCCAAAAGCTTGTCAAAGCGCTCGCAACATTATAAGAGCTAATCAGGTTATAAATGCAACACGCCCCCTATGCTGTGAAGTAACGGGCAGGGGCGGT
>WTHV01000216.1 GCA_011525265.1 Alphaproteobacteria bacterium
CTTTATGATAGCTACTCATCGCTAATCCCGAAATTCTGCCCATAGGAATTCTGCCGAAAAAAGGGCAAAACAGGTGGCAAAAATGCGATTTCACACTTTGCCTTTTGGGCAAAGATTTGCCATAGTCATGGATGAGAGATAACTTTCAACGGGAGTGGCTAGGCCATGAGGATCTCATTCTTTTTACGCAAAATAGCGGTTGCGATTGGTCTCTTGACGCTTGCCTTTAGCGCGCAGGTCTCCTATGCGCAGTCAGCAAGCCAAGTTGATGAGATCATTGTAAGTGGCAATAGCCGTGTCTCAACAACCACAATTTTGAGTTATTTGCCTATCTCATTAGGTGATAAGGTCACTTCCGCAACCTTGAATAGCGCCATTGAAAATTTGTTTGAGACCAAATTATTTGAAGATGTCAGCCTATCTGTTGATGGGAATGTGCTTGCGATCGCAGTTGTTGAAAACCCAATTGTAAACCGTATCAATATTGAAGGTAATGATGTTCTCAAAGATGAGGCTTTGCTGGCTGAGTTAAACATTCAGCCACGCCGCATCTATACCGATCAGCTTGCGATTGAGGCCACACAAAAGCTTTTAACAATTTACCGTTTATCAGGGCGTTATGCCGCACAAATTGAGCCTAAGCTTATCAAACTTGATAATAACCGTGTTGATTTGGTCTTTGAAGTTGATGAAGGCCCGTTGATCAAAATTTCAAGCATTAAATTCTCTGGTAATGAGGCTTTTTCCGATAGAGCGCTCCGCCAAGTGATTTCAAGCCGTGTTGAGCGTTGGTGGGCATTTTTATCGCGCACCGACAAATATGATGAAGGGCGCCTTGATTTCGATATTCGCTTGCTTCGTCAATTCTACCTGACCAGAGGGTATGCTGATATTGATGTGACAAGAGCCCAAGGCGGCTTATTGCCAGACAGATCAGGTTTTGCGGTCTCTTTTGAGTTAACAGAAGGCGTTCGTTACAAAAACGGGTCTGTTTCTATAACATCAGAAATTGAAGGCTTAGATGTTTCAGCATTACGCGCTGAGGTGCCCTTAGAAGAAGGGGAATGGTATGATGTTCGCTTTATGGAGCAGGGGCTTTTAAATATCACCAACAAGCTTGGCACATTGGGGTATTCTTTTGTGAATGTGACACCTGAAATCACCACAGATGCTGAGAACGGTATTATTAATGTCGCTATTTCTATTGGTTCAGCGCGCAAGAGCTATATTGAACGCATTGAAATCGTCAATAATAATCGCACCTTAGACAATGTTATTCGTCGCAAGATGGAATTGGTCGAAGGGGATGCCTTTAACCAATTAAAATTAGACAAATCTGTGCGTAATATCCGCAATCTTGGCTTTTTTAGTAAAGTTGAGGTGGCAAATTTCAGAGGTTCCTCAGATGAACAGACCGTCACTGAAATCTCCGTTGAAGAGCAATCAACAGGCGATTTGCAAGTTGGGGTGGGCTATTCATCGATTGATAAGGAAAGCTTTAACTTTGGTATAAATGAACGCAATTTCCTTGGGACGGGTCGCAGAGCTGAATTCAGTGTTGGTCTGTCAAATAATTCAACCAATATTCGTCTTGGTCTAACAGAACCCTATTTCCTAGGCCGTAATTTGACGGCAAGCGCATCTTTATTCAGTGATACCCGCAAAGAAAGCACCTATACCGCCAAAAGCCGAGGTATGGATTTGGGCATTGGTTTCTCAGCCGCGAACGATATTTATCACCGCTTTGGGTATTTGCTGTCTGAAAATAAGACAACCAAAAAATCGACAACTGCAACATCTGTTACAGGTGAAGAGGGTAAGACAATCTTAGAATCGGCTGTCTCCTATCGTGTGTCTATTGATAAAAGAGATAATCGTTTTGACCCAAGAGAAGGCTATAATGCCTCTTTGACAGAGACATTTGCTGGTATTGGTGGTGATGCCACTTACCTAAAGTCCGAATTTAGACTTGGCTATTATAAGCCATTTAACTTTAACGCGGTTGTATTTGGTGCGAAATTACGCGGTGGCACGGTCGACGGGCTTGGTGAGAATGTTACACAATCATCTCGTTTCTTCCTCGGTGGACGTTCGGTTCGTGGCTTTGATGGTGGTGGTATTGGC
>WTHV01000013.1 GCA_011525265.1 Alphaproteobacteria bacterium
GTGTGACAAACAATATCAGGGCACAGTGTGTTATTCTGGGCGCATAATCAATTTGTATAGGGTCAATAAGGATTGCCTAACTATGCGGCGATCTCGTAAAATTCTGTGTCATAGCCCCTTTGGATACCTGCCGATAGACCTGACTAGATTAAGGCAAAATAAGGATGAAACTCATGCTTGATAACGCATTTAAAACTGTTGCTTCACAAATAACACAAGCGCAGAAAATGGCGCCTGGTAGTGCTGATAAGGTGCATCTTGTGGCAGTCTCAAAACAACAGCCAGATGAAAAAATTACGGCCGCTCTTGCAACAGGCCATCGTCTTTATGGTGAAAACCGTGTTCAAGAAGCACAGATGAGATGGCAGCCACGTAAAGCGGACTATCCTGATCTGCGCTTGCATCTTATTGGCCCTTTGCAAAGCAATAAAGCGGCTGAGGCGGTTGCGCTATTTGATGTGATTGAAACAATTGACAGACCCAAAATAGCTAAAGCGGTCTCTGCTGAAATGATAAAACAGAACCGCCATCTGCCTTGTTTTGTTCAGGTCAATACAGGTCAAGAGCCACAAAAATCAGGTATCATGCCTGATGAGACGGTTGATTTTGTCTCTCAATGTCGCACGCAATGGGGACTCGATATTCACGGGTTAATGTGTATTCCACCACAAACAGAAGAACCAGCTATGCATTTTGCTCTTTTGCGCAAATTGGCTAAACAATGTGATGTGCCTCACCTGTCTATGGGAATGAGTGCTGATTTTGAAGATGCCATCGCCTTTGGGGCTGACTATGTCCGCGTTGGATCAGGTCTTTTTGGGGCCCGCCTGCCGCGTGCGTCTGAGGCGTAAATCTGATTAATCAAGCAAATGGCCTGTTTTGTCACGCTTTGTGTCAAGATAGGCCTTATTATGCTCATTCGCCTTAAGGATAAGTGGCACACGGTTTGTGACTGACACGCCGTATTTCTCTAATTCTGTGACTTTTTCAGGGTTATTGGTCATTAATTTGACCGCTGAGACACCCAACTGTTGCAACATAGCAACAGCGGGAATAAAGACACGTTCATCTGTGGCAAAGCCTAACCGGTGATTGGCATCTACCGTATCATGGCCATTATCCTGCAGACCATAGGCTCTGATTTTATTCATTAAGCCAATATCGCGGCCTTCTTGGGCAAGATATAATAATATGCCGCCCCCATTATCAGCCATATGCGCAAGTGCTGTTTGTAATTGCGGGCCACAATCGCATTTTAACGAGCCAAGCACATCACCTGTAATACATTGTGAATGCAAGCGAACAAGAGGCTCTGTTTGCTTATCACCATCGCCAATGATGATGGCAAAATGATTTTCATCACCGCCTTCTGAACGGAACATGATGATCTCGGCATCAGGGGAAACACGCAATGGCAATTGTGCTTTTGCGCCTTTGGTGACTTGCCAATGTGCGGTGCTGTCATGATGCTCACTGTCAAAGGCATTGACGATTGGCAGGGCATACATCGTCGCAAGGCTGTTATGATGCTGTGGATCATCTGAGGTGAGGCTTGCGATTAGGGCAGTTGGTAAAAGACGGGCTTGGCGCAGAATCTTTGTACCAAGGTCTGCTAGGCTGTCAGCTTGTTCGCCAAGTAATGAGACGGTTTGTGGTACAGAATCTGCCTGCCCATAAGAGATATTGAGGATTTCATCTGCTGACAGGCCACCAGCTGGCATGGTGAAGACAGGGCGCGTGCCATGTGCTTTGCGACCAAGAGCTTCAATATGTTGACGGCGCAGGCACAATACCATGCCTGAATCAGCAATATCCTGCATTTGTCCATCATCATAATCGGCAAATTCAGCTGCGCGCAATAAGGCCGCACGGTTGTTGGCAGCTCTGATCAAAATGGTCTCACCACGACGCAATGCCGCAAAAGCTTGTGCCATCCGTCGATAAGAGGGAGAGATAGCGCCTGTATTATGTCTCATATGATTAGATTCCAGTGTCATATCTTATGTCATATCTAATGTGATGGTCTTAAAGACTTGGACTTAATTTTAATCGTCATTTATCCTATGATTATGATTTAGCGCAACCGGAGGGCAAATAACAGTGCCATCTTCAAAATTATCACCGACCGTTCGATTGATGTTGATAGATGATGATGACATGGTGCGCCTCGTCTTGCGTCAGCAATTTGAACAAGAAGGGCTGACAGCTATCCATGAGGCAGCTGATGCGCAAACAGCATTAGATACCATTGATGATTTTGCCCCTGATATGGTGCTGCTTGATGTCCAATTGCCAGATGGTAATGGCTTTGATATCTGCCGAAAATTGCGTAATCGCGGTTTTGATAAGCCGATATTAATGTTAACAGGCCAAGATGCCGAAGATGATATTGTCCAGGGGTTAGAGGCAGGAGCGAATGATTATATCGCAAAGCCAATGCGCATGGGTGAGTTAATGGCACGCATGAGAACCCATCTGCGTCAGCATAAATTATCAGATGATGCGCGCTTTCAAATTCATGGTCTAGATTTTGTCCCCTCACAAAAGATGATTGCATCACGAGAGACAGGTGCCAAAGTTGTCTTGACCGAAAAAGAGACCATGATTTTAAAGATGCTGAATAAAAATGCCCCTGATACGGTAAGCCGTGATGTGTTATTATCAGAGATTTGGGGCTTTCAGAAAAGTCTTACGACACACACGCTTGAAACACATATTTATCGTTTAAGACAAAAATTAACGCGTCTTACACAAGTACCCATTATCGGCACAGCGCCAGATGGCTATTGCCTTGTGCCACTCGATGACTAGCACAGTCTTTTAGCGTTGTTTTTTGATATAGATGAGATTGGTTGGCTGGGGCGGTAGGATTCGAACCTACGGTACACGATACCAAAAACCGATGCCTTACCACTTGGCCACGCCCCAAGAACCATATTAAAAACCAACTAAGCTGGCTCGAGTGTCGCGAAAATAACCATCTTATTTGACTGTTGCAACAAAAAATTCTCACCTTTTTCAAAAGTTACTAGAAAAAGCGTGTTTGAACAGACCAAAAGCCCCTCTCTTGGCACGCTTGTTGAAATGAGTGGGCGCTATAGTCTGTGGTGAAAAGCGCAAAACAGCTTGCCCCACTGCCACTCATCGCATGGCCGATGAAAGCGCTTCCCAACGCGCGGCCGAAATTACCCATTTCGAAAAGCAAAGTGCCAATCTCAGGATAAAGATGACAGGCGGCATCTGTTAAATCATTGCCGATGGCAAACAGCCCGCCCCAATCTTCTTGTGACACTATATCTGCAATCTCTTTTGGTGTATTTGGTGAAAAACGTGTTTGCGAACGGGCATAGGCCTTGAAAACAGAGGCGGTATCGCCGTGACAATGCGGGTTTGTGATAACCATATAAGGCCAGTCTTTAGAAGATGGCGATGGCGCAATCCTTGTTGGCGCCTCACCAATCCCTGCCATAATATGGCTATGATTATCAAAACAAGCAGGCACATCAGCGCCAAGTGTCACCGACAGGGCGCGCAGGGCTGTGATATGTTCCTCACCCCATTTTGCTGAAAGAAAGCGCAAATAGGCAGCCGCATCAGCAGAACCGCCGCCAAGACCACCACCTATGGGGATATGTTTTTCAAGTAAAATATGATGGCAAGAGGGAAGAGGCAGGCCAGCGGTTTGGGCATAATTTTTTGCAAGCCCATGGGCATGGTTCAGTAAATTATCAGCATTGTCACCATGAAGCTGAGAGGCAAAAGGGCCATCTATGTCTAATCTCATATCTGAGGCATCTTGAAGATGAAGCTTATCGCCAAAATCTGTGAATGCGACCGCTGAGACAAGCTTATGATAGCCCTTATCATCTCTGCCAGTCACAGACAGGGTAAGGTTAATTTTAGCAGAAGCTGAAATAGTGCGCGCAACTTGCGTATTCGGCATCTTAATGCGCTTCATATTGTAAAGGGTTGCCATTTGGCATTTCGGCGGCACGCAATTTTTCTTCTAACCGCTTTGTCATCTCAGCCTCATCAGAATATTGCAAGGCTAATTGCCATTTATAGGACGCTTCAAAATGACGACCAACTTGCCAATAGGCATCACCTAAATGCTCCGTAATCACAGGGTCGAGCGGCTCAAGCTGTATTGCGCGCTCTAATAATGTGACAGCTTTATCATACTCATGCAGGCGGTAATACACCCATCCAAGCGAGTCGACAAAAAAGCCAGATGAGGGCTGAATATCAACGGCCTTTTGAATATAGGAAATAGCCTTATTAAGGTTGCGATTTGTATCAGCATACCAATAGCCAAGATAATTCAAGGTAAAGGCATCATCGGGATTGCGTTCAAGGGATGAGAGAAAATATGTTTCCGCCTCATCTTCTTCTTCTTTGCTTGTTGCACTTTGTTCAAGGCAAATAGCCAAATTACGGTGCAGGCGCGAATCATCAAAAGTGCTATCTAGTAAAGCCTTATAAAGCGGGACAGCATTGGCACATTGACCAATCGACCGCAATATATCTGCCTCAACAAGCCATAGCCTTTTATTCAAAGGCGCGGCTTTACTCAGATTGCGTACTAAATCAAGGGCACCATCATGATCACCTGAACGCCGCAGATAGGATATTTTCATAAGCTGGGCAGGTTGATAATAGGGGCTGTTTAGGGGTATTTGTGCAAGATGGCTTTGTGCCGCATCACCTTGATCAAGGGTAAAATATTCTTGGGCAACCACGAAATGTGCCGCATCAAAATCAGGCGTGATAATCAAAGAGAGTTGGGCGCGCGCCAACAGAAGAGAGCGAATAGATTTTTCCGTATCAAGCCAGCTTGTATCTAATACAGCCTGTGCAAGACCGCGATTGACTGTCATAGGGCGCAATAGGGGGCTTGTTTCATTGGCAAAATTTTCAATGACATCTGCGACATCAAATGTGGATGATAGGGTGTTTGAGAGTAAATCTTTGGCACGCGCTTTTCTGCCTAGCCTGTGATAAGCCCCTGCAATTGAAAGCTGAATATGCGGCGGATAGCTTTGGATAGCGCGCAAATTATCAAGATGAATCACAGCTTCACTATCCTTGCCTGCCGCTTCAAGCAAATAGGCTATCTGCAATTCCATGAAAATCGGGGTTAGGCCTAACTCATCTTTGAGAAGGTCAGCTGTTTGTGACATTTCTGCCACGGCGCCAGCAAATTGGTCTTGCGCAAACAAAGCCCAAGAGCGTGCCACACCTGCGATAATTAATGAGGTATCTGATTGCGATAAAGTATCAGATAATGCCACAACAGCTTTCCAGTCATCTGCCAAGGCCGCCTCTATCAAAGCAGGCTCTGAGGCAAGAGGCATGATAACGTTTAAAGCTTCCATACGACGCGCAATATCTGAGGCCTGCTCAATGTTCCCAGATTGATAATGTGTCAAAAATGAATGGCGTAACAGCGCAAGATTATCGCCATCATGGCGCAGGGATGCTGAGAAAAATTCGGTAGCAGATGGCAGATCATTGCCCAATATCGCATGACGCGCCATCAGATAATTACTCGCCAAGCTTGTCGATAAAGGCACAGTCGTCCCATTATCGCCCTGATAGGCCGCAGATGCTGGCTCTGTTGAGGTTGTTTGGCACCCGCTTAACAGCAATGTGAATGCAAAACAGCTCGCAAGAATCGTAGAACGCTGAAAAAACCGAAAAGGTTTGGCGTCCATTATCTTGCGAGCTGTCAGCGTTCTATGCGTCATAGATCTTCATTTATGGCGATCTTATTTTGGCACAAATTACATATTTGGATAATTTGGCCCGCCGCCCCCTTCTGGTGTAACCCATTGGATGTTTTGTGATGGATCCTTGATATCACAGGTTTTGCAATGGACGCAATTTTGGGCGTTGATTTGCAAAGCAGGGTTATCCCCATTTTCATCACGCACAATCTCATAAACACCAGCCGGACAGTAACGCTGTTCAGGTGCATCATAAAGGGCCAAATTATGCGCAATCGGCACGGTGGCATCTTTCAAGCGCAAATGTACAGGCTGATTTTCTTCATGATTTGTCCCTGATAGGTACACAGAGGAATTACGATCAAAGCTGACAACATTATCAGGCTTTGGATAATCAATCTTTGGTGCCTTATCAGCAGGCTTTAGGTTTGTATGATCCGCATGATGCTTAAATGTCCAAGGGGCATTACCGCGCAGGATATAAGTATCAAGGGCAGAATAGGCCATGCCTGCCCACATACCCTTATTAAAGGATGGGCGAATATTGCGTACCTTATAAAGCTCTTTCCACAACCAAGATTGCTCAAGCTTTTCAGCATATGATACAGGCTCAACGGCATTTTGTGCCTCATCCGCTGTGACAATTTCAAACACAGCATCAGCGGCAAGCATACCTGATTTCATTGAGGTATGTGTGCCCTTAATCTTTGGCACATTCAAGAAGCCGGCCGTACAACCGACCAAACATCCGCCGGGGAATGTCAGCTTTGGTACAGATTGGAAGCCCCCTTCATTAAGCGCGCGCGCACCATAAGATACGCGGCGCCCGCCTTCAAAGACGTCTCTTACTTTTGGATGTGTCTTAAAGCGCTGGAATTCTTCGAAAGGTGAGAGATGGGGGTTTGAATAATCCAAACCAACCACATAACCAACGGCAACCTGATTGCCATTGAGATGATACAGGAATGAGCCACCATAAGTATCAGTTGATAATGGCCAGCCAACAGAGTGCCAGACAGTGCCTGGCTTTGATTTGGCAGGGTCGATATCCCATAATTCTTTGATACCAATCGCATAGGTTTGCGGGTCTTTGCCTTCACGCAAATCAAATGTCTCAAACAGGCCTTTGGTCAAATGACCGCGACAGCCTTCTGCAAAAATGACCTGCTTGGCAAGCAAATCCATGCCAGGCATGTAATTACTGTCTCTTAT
>WTHV01000076.1 GCA_011525265.1 Alphaproteobacteria bacterium
TCTATGATGAGGGTGAGGATTTCTGGCCAAAAAGATATGCTATTTGGGGACGGCTTGTGGCGGCGCAGCCTGAACAGGTCGCCTATGCCATATTAGATAGCGTAGGGGTGAAGCGTTTTATGCCATCTGTTTTCACACCTATTCAGTCTGAGACCATTGAGGGGCTTGCGGCACAATTAGACCTATGCCCGCAAACATTGCGTTCCACTGTGACAGCCTTTAATGCAGCTTGTCCTGAAGGGCCGATTGATCAGTCTATTTTGGATGGCAAAGCAACATCTGGGCTTGTTCCTGAAAAAACCAATTGGTCAGCCCCTGTCAGTGTGCCGCCTTTTTATGGTTTCCCGCTTCGGCCAGGCATCACCTTCACCTATATGGGGGTCAGTGTGAATGAGCGTGCCGAAATCTTATTTGATGATGGCAAGGCAGGCGCCAACCTCTTTGCAGCTGGCGAGATTATGGCAGGTAATATTCTAGGGCAGGGCTATCTTGCAGGCATTGGTATGACCATTGGCGGTGTTTTTGGGATCATAGCAGGCGAACAAGCCGCTAAGAGAGTCAATGATAAGGGCCAAAGATAAGGAATCGGGATAATGGCGATAGATTTAGTAGCGCTTGGCGCAAGCCAAAGCCATGAAGAAACACAGCGTATTATGCAGATTTGTAATGCCTGTCGCTATTGTGAGGGCTATTGCGCGGTATTTCCAGCCATGGAGCGCCGGCGTTCCTTTGATGAGGGCGATACGGCGTTTCTGGCAAATCTGTGTCATAATTGCGGTGCGTGCTATCATGCCTGCCAATATGCCCCACCTCATGAATTCGCTGTTAATGTACCGCAGACATTAGCCGAGAGACGCGTGCAATCCTATGCTGATTATGCATGGCCGCGCGCGGCAGGACATTTATTCGAGCGGAATGGCTTATTTGTCTCTATTGCAATCTCACTGGCGCTTGGCCTAGCTGTTGGGTTGATGTTGATGCTTATTAACCCAAGCTTATTTTGGGGTATTCACCTTGGCGAGGGCGCCTTTTATGTCATTATGCCGCATACAATTATGGCAGGTATCCCCTTGACCATCACAGCCTATGTGCTTGTGGCTTTTTGTGTTGGTTTGCGCCGCTATTGGCTCCATACGGGCGCAAGCTGGCGTGGCATGCCAGCGCTCAAAGATGCCTTTGCGGCAATGGCAAGCTTACGCTATCTAGGCGGTGATAATTCTGGCGGCTCACCTGGCTGTCCGTCTGAGGGTGATAGGGCGTCTAATCGCCGCAAATATTATCATCACGCGACATTTTATGGCTTTATGATGTGCTTTGCCTCTACAAGCCTTGGCACGCTCTATCATTATCTGCTCGGCCGTGAGGCGCCTTACGGCTATTTCGAAGCGCCGGTATTGCTTGGCACTATTGGCGGGATTGTGCTGTGTATTGGTACGGCTGGTTTATGGATTGAAAAAAAGCGAATGGATAAGCGTGTCTTGGCGCTTTCGACACTTGGCATGGATTACGCCTTTATTTGGTTGTTATTCTGGGTGAGTGCGACAGGGCTCATACTGCTTGCCCTTCGTGAGACAAGCTTTATGGGGTTGACCCTTGCGATACATTTAGGTCTTGTCTATGGGTTTTTCTTGATTTTGCCATTCTCAAAATTTGTGCATGGCATTTATCGTTTTGCCGCCTTGCTGGCTGATGCGGGCGAGAAACAACGCGTTAAATAGCCCGCTATCATATTTGTTCGCTCACTCACTTACAAAGCTGTGCTTTATCACAAGCGCATAATGCCAAGGCTTATTATGTCTTATGGCGCGAATGGCTTTTATCTGCCGTAAATATCTTCATAGCGTTTGATATCATCTTCCCCAAGGTAAGTGCCAGTTTGCACCTCGATAAGGACCATATCTGTGTCTGTTTCATTTTCAAGACGATGAATAGCGCCAAGCGGGATATAGACAGATTCGCCAGGGTTTTTCATAAGCACATCATCATCGACCGTCACCTTGGCTGTGCCCGTGACAACAACCCAATGTTCTGCGCGATGTTCATGCGATTGCAATGATAGCCGGCCGCCAGAA
>WTHV01000079.1 GCA_011525265.1 Alphaproteobacteria bacterium
CTATCATCTTGCTGATGCGCCGCGATGGTGAGCCTGTTGAAAAGCTCAGCGATTTGGCTGGCCTGTCATCAACGCACCCGCTATTGGCGGCTGGTTTGATGATTATCATGTTCTCTATGGCAGGTATTCCGCCGCTAGCTGGTTTTTTTGGTAAGTGGTATGTCTTCCTTGCCGCTGTGAATGCGGGTCTAATTCCGCTAGCGGTTATTGGTGTTGTGACATCGGTTGTTGGCGCGTTCTATTATCTGCGCATCATTAAATTGATGTATTTCCAAGATGCTGAACAGCCGCTTGATACACAATTAGCCTTCCAGAATAAGGCTGTATTGGCCATCTGCATGGCTTTGATTGTGCTATTTGTCTTCTTGATTGGCCCTGTTCGCGAACAAGCTGATATGGCCGTCATGTCAGTCTATGCCACAGGTCTGTCATCCTAGTAATAAAAGGATAAAGCGATATTGTGACATTCAAGTCTATTCGTCTTGATACAGGGTGGGAGTTAGCGGTTTATGAGACTGCGACTTCGACCTCTGATGTTATTTTCTCGCATCCTGCGCCTCATGAGGGGCTTTGCGTCCTTGCGCGTGAACAAACAAAGGGCAGGGGGCGCCTTGGCCGTCAATGGCGCTCTGAGCGCAATGATGGGATGTATCTGTCACTTGCGCTAACCCCTGCGCGCGCTGTGCAGGAATGGCCGTGCTTATCATTTGTGGCGGCTTTGGCCTTGTTGCAATCATTGAAATCGCTCTATCCTGACCTACCTGCCGGTTTAAAATGGCCGAATGATGTCTTGATTGCTGGGCAGAAAATCAGTGGCATTCTTGCCGAAGCAAAGGGCAATCTTTTTGTTCTTGGGTGCGGCGTTAATTTGAAAAATGCCCCACAGGTGCGTGATGCTCATTTCCCGCCAACAGACCTTCACGCACAAACAGGTGAGATTCTAGCACCAGAGCTTTTGGCAGAGCAGTTCTTAAATCACTTTTATCACCTCTATCAAGAGTGGCAGGTCACTGGCTTTTCTGCGCAGTATGACCTATATAAAACGCATCTGTTGTTTTTGTCTGAGACAATATCAGTTACACAAGGTGATAAGCGTCTAAATGGGGTGATGCGCGGTGTGACAAAAACAGGTGATCTTCTGCTTGAACAAGCAGATGGCACCCTCGAAGCGATTACAACAGGTGATGTTAATCTCGTAAGGTTTTCAGATGCTACTGGCAATTGATTGTGGAAATACAAATGTCGTTTTCAGCTTGTTTGACGGTGAGGCAAACAAAGGGGAATGGCGTATTGAAACAAAGCATGGCAGAACAGCCGATGAATATGCCGCTTGGTTCAGCCATCTCTTAACCCTCGATAATCGCACGCTTTCAGATGTTACCGATGTCATCATCGCCTCTGTGGTGCCTGTGATAACTGACCATCTTCGCCGCCTTTCAACGCGTCATCTATCTTGTGAGCCAATGATTGTTGGTGAGGCAGGGGTGGCTCTTGGGGTCACAGTTGATATTGATATGCCCTCACAGGTTGGTGCTGACAGGCTTGTCAACGCGCATGCCGCTTCGATGATGGCAGAGCTTCCTGCTATTATTTTGGATTTTGGGACGGCGACAACATTTGATCTGATAAAAAAAGGTAATATCTATGCAGGTGGTGTAATTGCGCCTGGTATCCATTTATCAGCTAGCGCTTTGAGTGCCGCAGCCGCACGCTTGCCAGAGATTGATATTGTGCCATTTGGCGCAGATTTGCCTGTCATAGGCAGAGATACCAAAGCTGCTATGCGATCTGGTATTTTTTGGGGGTATGTTGCGATGATTGAGGGGGTAATCACGCGCATTTCAAACCAAGAAGGGGCTTCATTATCTGTGATTGCCACAGGTGGTCTAGCCCATCTATTTGCACCACATATTCCACAAATCGTGATGGTTGATGATCAATTAACCATGCGCGGTCTTGTTCATATTCACGCGTTAAATAAAGGGTAATTTATGTCCATTTCTTCATCTGACTTGGTTTTCATCCCTCTAGGGGGGTCTGGTGAAATTGGTATGAATGCCAATCT
>WTHV01000080.1:0-14856 GCA_011525265.1 Alphaproteobacteria bacterium
CTCCCGACCCCCAGATTCGTAGTCTGGTGCTCTATCCAGCTGAGCTACGAGCGCGCAAGGGGCATTAACTGCCCTGAAGATTGGCCGGACATTAGAGGATTGTAAATCGAATGTCTAGCCTCTTTTTTGTCCGGTTAAGCTGACCATCGACAAAAAATCTTCAAACAGGTATAACAGGCAAAATTTTTGGTCAAAACACAAGGTGGTATCATGAGTGGTTATGGAAAATCTTTCCCAGTTGGATGGGAAGAATTGCACAGAACATCCAAAGCATTGGCATGGCGCCTATCAGAGCTTGGCCCTTTTGAGGGGATTGTTGCTGTCACAAGAGGCGGTCTTGTGCCTGCGGCGATTGTGGCACGCGAGCTTGATTTGCGCGTTATCGAGACAGCCTGTCTTGCCAGCTATCATGATAAGGATAAAGGGTCAGTTGAAGTGATGAAGCCAGCCACTATGGCAGCTGATGGCACAGGGTGGCTCATCATTGATGATTTAGTCGATACAGGCGATACAGCGCGTGAATTACGCCGCATGATGCCAAATGCCCATTTTGCCACAGTCTATGCAAAGCCAGCAGGGCGCCCGCTTGTTGATACATTCGTCACAGAAGTCTCGCAAGATACGTGGATTTATTTCCCATGGGATTTAGATTTGCAACCATCACAGCCAATTGCGAATCAAAAATCTTAAGCGCCAAGCCAGCTTTTTGGCACTGATAAACGAAATTCTGACCCATAATGTGAGCTGCGTGATAAGCGTAGCTCACCGCCCATAGCCACGGATAAATCTTTGGCTATGGCAAGACCAAGGCCTGTATTACTTTTATGGCCTGCGTAAAAAGCTGAGAATAATTGCGGCTTCATGGTGGTATCAATACCTGGCCCATCATCTGAGATATCAATGACAGCAAGATGCCCGGCACGCCACACATCAATGGTGAGCGCACTAGCACCCGCGGCTTTGGCATTGCGCGCTAGGTTTAGCAATAGGCGATACAGGGTATTTGGCATACCATAAAGCGTGCTTGCGCCGTCGATTGAAATATCAAGTTTGGCATCATGGGCAAGATTATCCACCATTTCTTGTAAATCAAATTCAGTTTGGCTCTCTGGTTTCGCCTCTGAGAGATAATCCATCATATTCTGTGTCATGTTTGCCGCATCTGAAATAGCGCGCTCTATATGAGGGGCAATGCGCTGAATTTTTGGATCATCAGAGGCGCTGAGCGTATCGGTGACAAGCGTGGCGCTTACAAGAATATTGCGTAAATCATGATTAATTTTGGCGGTTGCCTCACCAATATCTGCAAGCCGTTCTTTTTGGCGTAACGCACGTCTGATATCTTCTGTCAGGCTTGTAAAGGCTTGTGCAATTTCTCTGATTTCTGCTGATGCCCCATGCGCTTCAATCGGCTCTTGTATGGCAGACGGGTCTTGGGAAAAGGTGTGCATATGGCCTGTGATAAGGCGCAAAGGGCGCACAAAACGGGCATTTAAAAACCAATAAAGTGGTGCGATGACAATCATGCCAATGATAAAGGTCAAGGCAATGATGCGCATGGTATAATCACGCAATTGAGATGCGATAAGTGCGGTTGACCACAAAGCTCTGAAATCTTCATCACGCCTATCATCATAGACAATCACCTCATCAGGCCCTGTGCCTGTGATGATTTTCAAAGCAAGCATAATGTGGCTGATAGGATGGTCGCCTAGATTAAAGACGACCCCCTCATCATTATTATGGCCAAGCGTATAAAGGGTGCCATTTTCATCTCTCCAGCAAATGAATTCAGGAGGATGAAAGCGAATGGCAGAGCGCGCCGCACCTTCATTATAGGATAAATCAAGCGTGGTGAGGTCTGATTCGCTATTTTGGTCAAATTGCACCAGAAAATGCTGCCATTGCGTTTCAAACCACCGATATTGGAAATGAGATGCTGATGGGATGAATATCACGATTTCAGCCATAATGAGGCACAAAGCCACAAAGCTCATGATTTGGCGGGTTAATTTGGCATCTGTCAGCTTCGTCATAGGACACCGCTCCTTCATAACTCACATCGCTATTGATTGTGAATCACCGTAAGGCCTCTCTAGTATGAGGTTATCTTAAAGTGTTATTCAATGAGATAATGCTAATTAGTTAATGAAACGTTAAGATTTGCATTCCAAATAGTGTTTTTCTTGCGCCCATCGTGCTCGTTAGCCGCTAAATCAGAAAAAATGCGGAAAAATAGCAGAAAATGATGGATGATTATCAAAAGCATTTGACAGTTTGACTGTCGAGGGATACATAACCATTCACTGATTCAACGCATTAACTTAATTCGAAAGGAGCGTTAAGATGAAACGCACCTATCAACCATCTGTTCTTGTTCGCAAGCGTCGTCACGGTTTCCGTTCACGCATGGCCACAGTAGGCGGTCGCCGCGTTATCCGCGCACGCCGCGCTAAGGGCAGAGCAAAGCTGTCTGCATAGTCATATAAGGGCTATGCCAAAGGGGCTCTGCTAGCTTAGTAGATGCTCTTTTGTCAAAGATTGTAAAATAGGGCATTATCTTTCAATAAGATAGGTGCCCTTTTTTTATGGTCTAATGGCCGCGATGAAAGTGTGGGGTTATGATTGAAACGATTCGAAAAAGATATGACTTTTTAGCGCTGCGCGATAAGGGTGTTAAGTCAGTCGCAAAACCCTTCATTCTACAAGCCCGAGACCTGGCATCTGATGAGCTGCCACGCTTTGGCCTTACAGCCTCGAAGAAAATTGGCAATGCGGTGCGCCGTAATCGTGCACGTCGGCGTATGCGCGCCCTTGTACGTTTGCATTTATCAGCGCAGGCACGCCGCGGCTATCATTATGGGATGATTGCGCGATTTGATATGGCTGATGCACCTTTTGCAGAGCTTGAAACCCTGTTTCAGCAAGCCATTGACCATGTCCATAATCAGCTTGATAAGCGCCAAGAGGGGCGCAAAAAAGAGGCGTCTTAATGCGAAAAGCGTTCCTTGCATGGCCATTTATCATCATGATTAAGGCCTATCGTTATCTCTTATCCCCTCTTTTGGGCGTTAATTGCCGCTTTGCCCCTAGCTGCTCTGCTTACGCTATTGAGGCAATTGAACGATATGGGGCATTGCGCGGCGGCGCATTAACAGTTAAACGTATGGGACGTTGTCATCCATGGGGTGGCAGTGGATTTGACCCAGTGCCAGATTTACCGCCAAAAGCCAATAAGGCGTCCAAAAATAATGCAGATGACAAGATAAAGAAATGATTAGATGCGGCTGCAAGCACACATGTAACACATGACAGACGCAACACAGAAAAAAAAACGGGCCATAAGCTACTATGAATCCTGATACACGAAATATGATCGCTGCGGCATCTTTATCGATGCTTGTACTTGTTGGTTGGCAACTCTTCTTTGTTGAGCCGGAATTAGAATCACAACGTGATGCCTATAATGCCGCGCAGCAAGCTAATGATTTGCCCTCAGCCTCACCAGAGGCCACTAGCACAACAAATGCTGTCTCTTCTGCCTCTTCGGCACTTGGCACGACCGTCGCACGCCCTGTCGATGATGCTAAGCGCATTACCATTAGCACACCGCTTGTATCGGGGTCTTTGACAACAAAAGGCGCGCGCATTGATGATGTGACATTAACAGCCTATCAAGAGACACTTGATGACGATTCATCAAACATCACATTGCTTCGCAAAGTGTCAGACAGCCAGCCTTATTTCGCAGAATTTGGATGGATTGGTGATGATAGCACTATCACTCTGCCAAATGCTGACACGATCTGGTCTGCCTCATCAGAGATGCTGACAACAGATAATGACGTCACCTTGACTTATGATAATGGTGAGGGGCTTGTTTTCACACGTCATCTTTCCATTGATGATCAATATATGATCACCGTGCGTGACGAGGTCACAAGCGCGCAAAATGATAGTCTGCGCTTGTTACCTTATGGCCTTATCAGACGCTTTGGTACGCCAGAGACAACAGGCATTTACATCTTGCATGAAGGGCCAATTGGCGTGGTTGATACCACCTTGAAAGAAGAAGGCTATGACGATTTGCGTGATGGGCCAATTGAATATCAAACAGAAGAAAATGGCGGCTGGATTGGCTTTACCGATAAATATTGGCTGACCGCACTTGTGCCTGATCAATCACAAAAGGTGAATTTCTCTATGCGGGCATTGGCTGGCAATGAAGATCGCTATCAGACAGATTATCTTGGCGCGGCAATGGTGTTGAATAAGGGGGAGACGATTTCTTATGAAACACGGTTCTTTGCCGGTGCTAAAGTCCTGACGATGATTGATGCTTATTCAGAAGAATTGAATATTGCGAATTTTGATTTGGCGATTGATTTTGGCTGGTTCTATTTCATGACCAAGCCCTTTTTCTATGCGATTAATTGGTTGAATAGCCTGCTTGGTAATTTTGGTCTTGCGATTTTGGCCTTTACGGTTGTGATTCGTTTGGCACTTTATCCTTTGGCGAATAAATCATTTCGTTCAATGGCTAAAATGCGTGCGCTGTCACCAAAGCTGACAAAGATGCGTGAGCAACATAAAGATGATCGTCAAAAGCTTAATCAAGAGATGATGGCGCTCTATAAATCAGAGAAGGTCAATCCTGCGGCAGGTTGCTTGCCAATTCTGCTTCAGATTCCTGTCTTCTTTGCGCTTTATAAGGTCTTATATGTGTCGATTGAAATGCGCCAAGCGCCGTTCTTTGGGTGGATTAAAGATCTTTCTGAGGTTGATCCAACATCACTCTTTAACTTGTTTGGTTTGTTGCCTTATTCGACGTCACTTGTGCCAGATTTCTTGAATATCGGTGTGTGGCCAATTTTGATGGGTCTTTCAATGTTCGTCCAACAGCGTTTGAACCCGCCACCACCAGATCCGGTACAGGCAAAGATTTTCCAGTGGATGCCAGTTTTCTTCACATTCTTGCTTGCCACATTCCCAGCAGGTCTTGTGATTTACTGGACATGGAATAATGCGCTGTCAATCATCCAACAATGGTGGATTACACGTCAAATTGACAAATCTATGAAATCATAGATTTGTCATAGACCCATAGCAAAAGGGCTAGTTTTTTGAACGATAATAACGATATCACACATGCCGCTATGGCAGATGTTGACGCGTTAACTGACGCAGATATTGAGGCAGGGCGGCTGTTATTTGCAGGCGAATGTACCTTTTTGGCTGCGTCAAATTCCATGAAAAATCTTGCGCCTATGGCACGAGATGAGGTGGCTTTTGCGGGACGTTCTAATGTCGGGAAATCCTCTCTTGTAAACGCTTTGACAGGGCGCAAGACACTTGCCCGTACCTCTCAGACACCTGGTCGGACAAGACAGCTGATTTTCTTTAATCTTGCTGACCGGCTAGATTTGGTTGATTTGCCGGGCTATGGCTATGCCTCTGCCCCCAAAACAGATATTGAAGCATGGTCAAAATTAACCCGCCAATATCTGGTTGGCAGGCAGACATTACAACGCGTTATGGTGCTTGTTGATTCTAGAAGAGGGATTGGCAAGGCTGATAAGCTTATCATGGATATGCTTGATGACTCTGCTGTCTCATGGGCGTTAGTGTTAACAAAGGTTGATAAGCTAAAAGCCACACAAGTCGCAGAGGTATTTGCTAAGGCGCAAGCTGAGACGAAAAAGCACGTTGCGGCATTTCCTCATGTCTTTTTGACCTCAAGCCATGATGGCAGAGGCATTGCAGAATTACGCGCCCATTTATGCCGCCTTGCCGCCCCGCGAATTGTGCGACAAAGCTAGGGCACACTCAATGATTTACGCATCTCATGATATGGGATAGCCTAAATGTAAGACGACTATGGCAGATGTGGCACAGGATGATGAACGCATGACAAATGCATCAGAACACAATGATATGATTTCCCAAAAATGGCTTGAAAAGGCAGGGCTTCTTGTCGAGGCGCTTCCTTATATGCGTCGCTATGCTGGCAAAGCGATTGTGGTAAAATTTGGCGGTCATGCGATGGGGGAACAGGCCTTTGTCGATAGTTTTGCTGCCGATATGGTATTGCTTCGTCAGGTTGGCACCAACCCGTTGATAGTCCATGGTGGCGGCCCTCAAATTGGGGCGATGCTCAATCGGTTGGAGATTGAATCAACTTTTGTTGATGGGCTTCGTATCACAGATGAGGCGACTATCTCTGTGGTAGAAATGGTGCTTGCGGGCGGTATTAATAAATCGCTTGTCGCAGCCATTGCAAAAGCAGGTGGCAGTGCAGTTGGTATTTCTGGCAAGGATGGTAATTTAATCAAGGCCCAAAAAGCGCATGATGGTGCGCTAGGCTATGTTGGCATACCGTCTGCGGTTGATATCTCTGTGATTAGTGCGCTGATGGCGCATGATATGATGCCAGTCGTTGCGCCGACGGCTATGGGCGATGATGGCATGACTTATAACATTAATGCCGACACAGCCGCAGGGGCGGTTGCGGGCGCTATTGGGGCAAGCCGTTTGCTTATGCTTTCAGATGTACCTGGCATTAATGATAAGGATGGCAAGCTTATCAGCAGAGTGAACCTGACAAAAGCGCAGGCATTAATTGACGATGGCACAGTCACAGGCGGGATGATCCCCAAGCTAGAGACCTGCATGAAAGCAGTCGAAGAGGGGGCAGAAGCAGCTGTTATTTTGGATGGGCGTGCGCCTCATGCGGTATTGGTTGAATTATTTACCGAACATGGGATTGGCACGATGATTGCTAAGGACTAAATCATCCATCATAGATGCCGCTCTCATCAAATTTTTACGTGTAAGGTTTTTTTATGTCATCACAACCAGCCGCCACCCTAACCTCTCTTCTTGAAGCAGGTATAGATGATTGGGTCTTTGACCTTGATAACACTATCTATCCTGCGAAATCGAACCTCTTTGCGCGTGTTGCGCAGAAGATGACTGATTTCTTGATGCAGGAATTCAACCTTGCTGAGGCAGAGGCAGCGGCGCTAAAAACGCGCCTCTTCCGCGAATATGGCACGACCATGCATGGGTTGATGAAAGAATTTAACATGGACTCAAAACCATTTTTGGATTTTGTCCATGATATTGACCTCAGCGATATTGCGCCTGATAAAGAGCTTAATGATTTGCTTGGCAAATTGCCTGGTAATAAGCATATTTTTACCAATGGCACTGTAATGCATGCTGAAAATATTTTAGGCGCATTTGGGCTGCGGTCTCACTTTGATGTTATTTTTGATATTGTTGCGGCCAATCATGAACCAAAACCAGCCATGCGCCCTTATGAGATGTTTTTATCGCATTCAGGCATTAACCCCGTTAAAGCTGTCATGATAGAAGATATGGCAGTCAATTTAAAAGCGCCTGCTGCGCTTGGTATGAGAACAATTTGGATTGAACATGACCATGATTGGGCGCGCGCTGGCAGCGAGCAAGATTATGTGCATTATCAATCAGCAGATATAAAATCATGCTTAAGAGATATCTTAGGCGAATCTTAAAAGATAAAAGCGAGAGACACTATGGAACATACAGCCTTACAAACGCTTATTGATGCAGCATTTGATGACAGAGATACTATCGGCCTTGATACGCAAGGTGATATTCGTGATGGCGTGAACAAAGCTTTGGCAATGCTTGATGCTGGCGAGGCACGTGTGGCAGAGCCAACAGGCAATCACCAATGGCAGGTTAATCAATGGCTGAAGAAAGCAGTGCTTTTGTCATTCCGTTTAAATGATATGCAAATCATGGATGGCGGTGCAGGTCACCCTGATGCCGGGCCATCAGTCTGGTGGGATAAGGTGCCATCAAAATTCTCAGGCTGGGATGCTGACCGCTTCAGGGCCGCTAATTTCCGTGCTGTTCCAGGCTCAATCGTACGCCATTCAGCCTTTATCGCGCCATCTGTTGTCTTGATGCCAAGCTTTGTAAATTTGGGCGCCTATGTTGGTGAGGGTACTATGGTCGATACATGGGCCACTGTTGGCTCATGCGCGCAAATTGGTAAGAATGTCCATTTATCTGGCGGCGCTGGTATTGGCGGCGTGCTAGAGCCCTTACAGGCTGGCCCTGTCGTGATTGAAGATAATTGCTTTATTGGTGCCCGTTCTGAGGTTGTTGAAGGCGTGGTTGTCGAAGAAGGCGCTGTGCTTTCAATGGGCGTCTTTATTGGCGCCTCAACAAAGATTGTAAACCGTGTGACAGGCGAAGTTCACATGGGTCGTGTCCCTGCCTATTCCGTGGTTGTTCCTGGCACTTTGCCTGGCAAGCCATTGGCAGATGGCACCCCTGGCCCATCATTGTCATGCGCTGTTATTATCAAGCAGGTTGATGAGCGGACAAGATCAAAAACATCTGTGAATGATTTGCTTCGCGACTAATTTACGTAAGGATTATCAATGACTATGACTGCGCCATCTTATGCCGTTGATTTGGCAAGACGGCTGATTCAATGCCCGTCTGTGACACCGATTGAAGGTGGCGCGCTTGATTTGTTGCAAGCTGAGCTTGAAGGCTTTGGCTTTACTGTCACGCGCCTTGCCTTTGGCGAAGGAGCAGAGCGCATTGATAATCTATTTGCGATAAGAGGCGGTGATGAGGCGCTGCCACATATCGCCTTTGCTGGTCATACAGATGTTGTGCCTGTGGGTGATGAGGCGGCATGGTCACATGGCCCTTTTTCAGGCGTGATTGATGAGGGGCGTCTCTATGGACGTGGTGCAGCTGATATGAAAGGGGGCATTGCGTCTTTTGTTGGCGCTATCAAAGCCCTTGATGATGCCAACATCCCCACCGGTACAATCAGCTTGATTATCACAGGTGATGAAGAAGGTGCGGCAATTAATGGTACGGTAAAACTTGTCGACTGGCTAAAAGATGAGGGGATTATTCCTGATTTCTGTCTTGTTGGTGAGCCAACAAACCCTGCCATAATGGGCGAGGTCATTAAAAATGGCAGACGTGGGTCTTTGACAGGAAAATTATGGGTGACAGGCACACAAGGTCATGTTGCTTATCCACATCTTGCCAATAACCCTGTGCCAGCCTTGCTTGCCATGCTTGCGCCTGTGAATTCGGCAAAGCTTGATGGTGGCAACGCGTATTTTGACCCGTCAACGGCAGAGATTGTGGATTTGCAGATACCAGATGCGGCAGGCAATGTGATTGCCAATCGTGCCTTTGGCCAATTTAATATCCGCTTTAATACAGAACATAGCCAAGATAGCCTTATGGGCTGGTTATCAGAGCATTTTACAAGGCAAGCTGATAAGTATCAGCTGACCTATGAGGTGGAATGGCTTTGTAATGCCCATCCCTTTGTCACGCCGCCAGATAGTTTTACTCAAAAATTGCAACAAGCCATCACAGCCGTCACAGGCAGGCAATCAGCCTTATCCACATCAGGTGGTACATCTGATGCCCGTTTCTTGTGCCATCTCTGCCCTGTTGCAGAATTTGGCCTTGTTGGCCAGACCATGCATAAGGTGAATGAGCATGTGGCCGTTGATGATATTGACGTCCTTACAGATATCTATAGCGGCTTTTTAAAGCAGGAGTAAGCAGCGCATGAATTTGTCACCTTCAAGCTTGTTACGTGCTGTCAGCGGTGCATGGCGCCTTTCGCTAGGGCGCGGCTCTGCCAATGATCTTTTCGAGATTAATTCGGCCGCTTTTTGGCAGTCTGTTTGGGGGTCATGGATTCTACACGTCCTTGCCACCAGCTTTGCGTCTTCTTTGTTTGGCGTCGGTATTTTCTTGCGCCTATCGCTTGTCTCTCTCATCTCCGCCCTTGCCTATATCTTGCTTGTGCATTTTCTGCTTGGGCGCATTGGTAAAGCAGACAAGTTTTTGGCGTTTATTATCCCCTATCAATGGCTGATGGCTCTGCAAGCTTTGCTATTTGGTGCGATTGCTGTTGGGGTTTTGATTGCCCCTGCTTTGCAATTACATATTGCCATTATTCCTGTGGTGATTTGGATGATTTATCGTTTTTGGCGTTTGGCAAAAGATACGATTGGGGTCACAGGCGGTCTTGCGGTTGGCTTTATCTTGGCACGTATTATGCTTGATGGGGCGGTGAATGTGCTAACGGGGATTGGCGCACCTATCAGCTAGCTCACCCCATAAAGGCTAGAATTCAATCTGATTGAGATAAAGACCATGTGGTGGTGCGGCAGGCCCTGCCTTTGCCCTATCTTTGGCTTCAAGCGCTGTTCGCACATCATCAGGGTGCCATTTGCCTCTGCCAACCTGCACCAAAGTTCCCGTAATATTGCGGATTTGATTATGCAAGAATGATATGGCGGCGGCGTGAATTTGCACCTCATCCCCGTCTTTTATAATCTCTATCGACTCTAGCGAGCGTACAGGTGATTTGGCTTGGCAGGCGGTTGCCCGAAATGAGGTAAAATCATGCAGACCAATCAGATGGGCGGCACCTGCGCGCATTGCATCAAGGTCAAGATCATAAGGCACATGATACATAAAATCACGATGAAGCGCTGTGCCAATGCGGCGGTTTAAAATGCGATAAATATAAGACCGTTTTGTTGCTGAAAAACGGGCGTGCATCTCATCTGATACATGGCGTGCCTCTAGGACTTTTATCTGGCGGCTTTTACATTTCGCATTAAGGCCAAGCATGATGGCTTTTTCATCAAATTTCTCTGGCACATCCAAATGCGCCACCTGCCCATAGGCATGAACACCAGCATCAGTGCGCCCAGAGCCTTGAACAAGCACATCTTGACCGGTTAGCGCTTTGGCAGCTTGCTCAAGGTGACCTTGTACAGATTGCCCCTCATCTTGGCGTTGCCAGCCAACAAGTCCTGTGCCGTCATATTCCACTGTGATAAAAAAGCGTTTCATTAAATCTGCTCTTTGAGGCTATGGCCAATGGCTAGGGGTTTACCGCGCAGATAATCAGCCGCTAGCATTGGCTTTTTGCCAGCTGGTTGCACATCAAGCAATGTGAGTACCCCGCCATCACCGCATGACACCGACAGCCCCCCATCATCAGATTGCCCCACATAGGTTCCTGCTTTTTCGGTGCTATGGCCTTTTTCAATGCGTGCGGTAAGGCATTTAAAGCGCTTGCCACTATCGCCCATGATAAAGGCACCCGGAAAGGGCGAGAAAGCATGAATATGACGCTTGAGGCTGACGACATCTTTTTCAAGATCAAGGGCGGCTTCTGCTTTTTGAATTTTGGCCGCATATGTCACGCCCTCTTCTGACTGGCTTATTGGTATGGCCGCCCCATTGGCAAGCAGCTCTATCGCTTCACATAATGTTCTTGCTGTCATATCTGCCAGCCTGTCATGGAGCGTGGCGGCCGTATCATCTTGCGTGATGGGGGTCGTTTGTGTGTGTATAACAGGGCCCGTATCAAGCCCTTCTTCCATCATCATCGCACAAGTGCCAGTCTCAATATCGCCAGCTTCGATAGCGCGTTGAATAGGCGCCGCACCACGCCAACGTGGCAATAATGACGCGTGACCATTTACGGCCCCAAGCCGCGGCAGTGCAAGCACCTCCTCTGGCAGGATAAGGCCATAGGCAACAACCACAAAGAGATCAGCCTTTAAAGCCTCTAGCTGTTTTTTAGCCTCTTCATCACGAACAGAGATAGGCCAGCTGACGGGGATATTATGGCGTTCTGCCAATTGTGCTATAGGTGTTTTTTGTTCTGCCATCCCGCGGCCTGCGGCTCTGGGGGGCTGTGTTAGGACATGGATGATATTGTGCGTGCTATCAATCAGAGCTTGCAAGGTTGGACAGGCAAAATCAGGACTGCCCATAAAGACAATATTTAATGGTTTCGCTTTGTCTGTCATCCTATCATAGGCCTCTTAGCCACGTGCTGATTTCAGGACGCGCTTCCAAATCATGCCTTTTTTAAGACGTGATAAATGATCAATAAACAACACGCCATTTAGGTGGTCAATCTCATGTTGGATGCAAGCCGATAACAGACCATCAGCTTCCATCTCTTGGGTTTTGCCATCAATATCAATATAGCGGGCGCGCACGACAGACGGTCGAACAACTTCGGCATTATGGCCAGGGATTGATAAACAGCCTTCTTCTAATTTGGTTGTCTCTTCAGATTCCCAAATAATCTCAGGATTGATCATTTGCCATAATTCAGGTGCCTCATCAGACCCGCAATCCATCACAATAAGCCGCTCAAGCGCGCCAATTTGATTGGCGGCAAGACCGATGCCCGGCGCATCATACATTGTTTCAGCCATATCATCGAGAAGCTGGCGCGTGGCGGCTGTGACTTCTTGAACGGGCTGTGCTGTTTTTCGTAACACATCATCTGGCACGTGAATAATGGGTAATAACGCCATCGAAATTTGCGACTCTTCTATAATGGATAATCAGGCATTTTATGATGATGTTTGTAGCCTTATCTGTCAAAGCGCGTCAAGAAGTGATCAAAAAGCTGTTCTAAACACCCCTAGCCTGTTTATGATATGGCTATGACAGACTATCTCTTGATTATATTGCTTGTGATTATTGCCCTGGCAGGGGCGTTCTTTATTGGGCGCAAAGGCCAAGGCGGGGGAGCGCCTGCGCCATCTTCTGCGGTTGATGAAGGGGTCACAAGCCTCAAAGCACAGCTTGAAATGCTTGCCCAACAATCAGCGGCAAGCCAGTCGCAAATGGCAGAACAATTACGTAATCAAGAAGCCTTATTATCAAAACGCCTAGAGCATCAGCTTGGAACAATGTCTGAACGTCTGTCACAAAATTTGCATAAACAGACACAAAGCACCCATGAGAATTTGAAATCTTTGGCAGAGCGCTTAGCAGTGATTGATGCGGCTAGTCAGCAAATCACAACCCTGACAACACAAGTCTCTAGCCTGCAAAACATCCTATCAAATAAAACGGAGCGTGGCGCCTTTGGTGAGGTGCAATTAGAGAATCTGGTGCGTGATGTCCTGCCACCTAATGCTTATGAGTTTCAGCATCAGCTCAGCAATGGCAAGCGTGCCGATTGCGTTCTACGCCTACCAAACCCTCCCGGTGATATTGTCATCGATGCGAAATTCCCGCTTGAGGCATGGCAGAAATTGCAAGAAGCCTCAAATGAGGCAGATAAAGCACTTGCCAGAAAAGCGCTTGGTGTCGCGGTAAAAGGTCATGTGAGGGACATCCAAGAAAAATATATTATCGCAGGTGAGACAGCCGAATCAGCCTGTTTGTTCCTGCCATCAGAGGCTGTTTATGCCGAGCTCCATGCCAATATGCAGGCGATTATCGAAGATAGCTATAAAGCACGTGTGTGGATTGTCTCGCCAACCACAATGATGGCAACGCTCAATACGGTGCGCGCGATTTTGCGAGATGCTAGAATGCGCGAACAAACAGCCCTTATTCAAGCTGAGATCATCAAATTAATCGAAGATGTGGTGCGCCTTGATAAGCGTGTTGATAATCTTGGTCGGCATTTTGGTCAGGCGCAAAAAGATATTGAGGATATCAAAACGTCGACAGGCAAAATTACCAGACGTGGTGAGCGTATTGGGGAATTTGATGTGATTGAAGATGCGCCAGATAAGGTTGATTTATTATCATAAAAAAGCCGCACCCTGCTAAAGTTTTGAGCGGGCTCTCATAGCTTGTGCCAATGTGCCTTCATCAAGGAAATTTAATTCACCCCCAACAGGTAGGCCATGGGCAAGGCGTGTAATCGCAACCTGATGCTCTGCTAATCTCTCGGCAATATAATGTGCGGTTGTCTGACCATCTACTGTGGCAGAGGTGGCAAGAATCACTTCTTCGACTTTTGTGGTTTGTATGCGGGATAAAAGCCTGTCTATGCCAAGGTCTGAGGGGCCTCTGCCTTCAAGAGCGCTTAAGGTGCCGCCAAGGACATGATAGCGTCCTGAGAACACCCCTGCACGTTCCATTGCCCATAAATCAGCCACATCTTCAATCACACAAAGGCGTGTTTCATCACGTTTGTGATCAAGGCAGATGTGACATTTATCAGTTAGGTCAAGATTGCCACATTCAACGCAATCTTTGACGCTATGCGCTACATCCGCCATCTCTTGTGCCAAGGGGATCATCATCTCTTGCTTATGTTTCAAAAGATGAAGTGCCGCGCGGCGTGCTGAACGGGGGCCTAACCCCGGTAAGCGTGATAACCGCTTTATCAATTGATCGAGTGGTGTTTCCATAAAAGATAACTTTTTAAAATGGCAGGCTCATGCCAGGGGGAAGCGGCAAGCCGCCTGTCAGATCAGACAATCTGCGGGCTTGTTCTTGTTCTGCCATGCCCATCGCATTGCCAATGGCTACTTTTACCAAATCGGCAACAAGGTCTGCCTCACTTGGCACCATCAACGCAGGGTCAATATGAATCATTTGCACCTGTTTTTTGCCATTGACCACAGCGCGTACTTGGCCACCTGCGGCATTTGCTTCAAAGCTCATCTCTTCAAGCTCTGCTTGCATCTCTTGCATTTTGCCTTGTAAGCCAGAGAGTTTTTGCATCATCGAAGCCATATTGCGCATCGCTAACACCCCTTCTTATTCTTCATCTTCATCCACATGAGATGGTGTATCATTTGTTGCATCTCCGTCCCTGATGAGTGGTACGATATTTGTGACGGCCGCAGTCTCGAACGCCTCAAGGACGGCGCCTACCAACGGGTCTTCTGCGGCTTTGGCAAATCGTGCTTGTTCAGCATCATGCTCTTGCTCTAGCAATGTTTGGCCTGAATTATCTGCCCCGACAGAAACCAAAAACGGTTGCGCCAAATAGGTTGAGAGATGTTTCGCCATTTTTGCGGCAAG
>WTHV01000080.1:14956-20992 GCA_011525265.1 Alphaproteobacteria bacterium
TCTTCTTGCGGGGCTGTCATAACAGCTTGTGCTGTGCCACCTGCCTGAGTTGTCTGCGTTGCCTGTGTTGCCTGAGTTGGCGTCTCATCCCAAGGCGGGCGTTCTTCTGATACTGTCTGAGATACTGCCTGAGGCGTTGATGATGAAGGCGTTAAAGATGGATTACCAGTTGATGAAGGTTCGCCAGAAGGGAGGCCAGAAGGGGCTGTTGGCAGTTTTTGGATAATCTCCGCTGGTGTTGGCATTGGGGCGGCATGGGCAAGGCGTATCAAAACCATCTGAGCGCTTGCTCTGGCATTTGGTGCCATTTTGACCTCGCCATGGCCTTTCAAAAGAATTTGCCACGCTCTGCCAAGGCGCCCAATACCTTCGCTGGCAAGAGATTGTGTCACAGCTATGGTGGCTTCTGGCAAATCTGAAAGGCCTGCCCCTGAGGCTTGCAGGGAGGCGTAATGAACCAAATCAAGCATATCAGACAGAATTTTGTCAGGCTCTGAGCCACGTTCATCTGCTCGTGCATAGGCGTTTAGTGCCGCGCTTGCATCTCCTGCAAGGCAAGCGGTCAGAATATGCCCTATATCTTCATCACCCGCATGGCCTAGCATGGCTGAGACACCAGACGCGCTGAGTGTATCTGCTGTCATAGCGGCCGCCTGATCCAAGAGCGATAATGCATCACGCACTGAGCCTTCAGCCGCTCTTGCGATCATGTGAATTGCCTCATCATCGGCGTTAATCTGTTCACTTTGGGCAATGGATTGTAAATGGGTGGCAAGTAATTCCACAGAAACACGGCGCAAATCAAAGCGCTGGCACCGTGATAAAATCGTCACAGGTACTTTGCGAATTTCGGTTGTTGCAAAGATAAATTTGACCGCTTTTGGTGGCTCTTCCAGTGTCTTTAAAAGCGCATTAAACGCACTTTTGGACAGCATATGAACCTCGTCAATAATGTAGATTTTAAAGCGTGCAGAAACAGGACGATAGGCCGCCCCATCAATGATATCACGTACATCATCAACACCTGTGTTACTGGCGGCATCCATTTCAAGATCATCAACATGACGCCCTGCCATAATTGACTGGCATGGCTCACACGTACCGCACGGCTCTAAGGTGGGGCCGCCTGTGCCATCTTGCCCAATACAATTGAGACCTTTGGCCAAAATGCGCGCTGTTGAGGTTTTGCCAACCCCGCGCACACCTGTCAGAACAAATGCATGGGCTAGCCTGCCATGTTCAATCGCATTTTGAAGCGTTTTTACAAGCGCGTCTTGACCGATAAGACCGGTAAAATTATCAGGGCGGTATTTCCGCGCTAGAACCCTGTAAGCGGTAGGGGCCTTGTCAGACATAGTCATCACATCCAAGCATTGTTAACAAGCATTGTTACTGAGCAATGGCAGGCTTTTTATAAGGCGGAAGACAGACGACCCGTTAAAAATCTGCTGTGGTTGCTTCCTTTCGGACCTGGCCTGGTAAACAGGACAAACGCCCATCTGCCTTCCTGTGTGCAATATGGGGCAAATGGGGCGCAGAAACAAGCTTTATTGTCGAACAAATACTGATTAATCGTGTCTGTCTAGGACGCTTTATGCTCTTTTATAGCGGATATCAGCGGCAGGGTATGAGCCTAAGATTTGCAGCCCATCACCTTCGCAATAAAAGGCTAATTCTTCAAGGGCGTGTTTCATGGCAGGGTCGTCAATATGCGCTTCACAATCGACATAAAATTGCACCGCTGATAAGCGCCCGCCCAGCATATAGCTTTCAATTTTAGTCATATTCACACCATTGGTCGCAAAACCGCCAAGCGCCTTATAAAGGGCCGCTGGCACAGAGCGCACACGAAAGACCATAGTCGTCACATATTTTTTTGCCGAATCATAAGAGGCAATTGGGGCATCTGGCGCCATCATCAAAAAACGTGTGGTATTTGAATCCATATCCTCAAAATTCTCTTTTAAGATATCAAGGCCATAAATCTCTGCGGCAAGGCGTGAGGCAATAGCGGCATGATGTGCCTCACCTTTTGCGGCTATATCCTTGGCCGCCCCTGCGGTATCAGCGTGCGTGACAGCTGCGATATTTTGCGCTTCAAGCCCCTCACGACATTGGGCAAGGGCTTGTTCATGCGAATGGGCATGGGTGATATCAGATAAGCTTGCCCCTTTAATGCCAAGAAGCTGATGGTTCACAGGTTGGAAATGCTCGCCTGCAATTTTCAAGCCAGAATTTGGCAAAAGATGATGGATATCTGCCACGCGGCCTGCTGTTGAATTTTCAACAGGCACCATTGCCATCTGTGCATGACCATCGCGCACCTGTGCCATCATCTCTGAGAAAGAGGCGCATGGCATGACCTCATAATCTGGCAGGCTTGCTTGTGCGGCCATATGTGAATAGGCGCCTAATACCCCTTGGAATGCTACGGTTTTTTTTGTCATATCAATTGTTTTCGTCTTTTACTAATCAGTCGGGGTGTATCAGGCAAAAAGCGCTCTGACAGCTTGTAAATCTTCCTCAGTATCTACGCCGCCAGGGGCTTCGTCAATTGCAGAGGCATGGACAATCATTCCAGCTTCAATAGCGCGTAATTGTTCTAGCTTTTCTGACAACTCAAGTGGTGAGGGAGGCAATGAGACAAATTGTGATAATGCGGCGCGTTGCCATCCATAAAGTCCAATATGATGCCAATAGCTCTCACTATTATGAGGCACAGCTTCGCGAGAGAAATAATGCGCCCGGCCAGTGCGATGAGGGCTATCATCGTGCCAGCTCATAACCGCTTTTACAACTTGAGATTTTGGTACTTCTTCTGCCGTGGCAGGGGCCACTAATGTTGCCAGATCGCAAGTGCCCGCCTCTAGCAAATCTGCTAGTGCCACTATCGCGTCAGTGGTGATAGTTGGCAGGTCGCCTTGAAGATTTATGATCTTTTGATAGCGCCCGTCTTTATCAATCGCTTCAATCGCTTCGTAAATGCGATCAGAGCCTGAAGGGTGATCAGCGCGCGTCATAACAGCGCGGCCGCCAATGGTTGTAATATGGTCAAAGATATCATGGTGATCTGTTGCCACATAAACAGGGGCGATATCAGCAGCAACAGCCCTTGCCCAGACATGCTCAATCAAGGGTTTGCCTGCAATATTGGCCATTGGCTTATTCGGCAGTCTGCTTGCAGCCATACGTGCTGGAATCAGGATTATCATATCATTGCGACGCGTGTTTTCGGGCATATTAGGCCGCCTTTTGAACAGGTTTCATGGGCTTTTTGTTCCATAAATTGAAAAATCATGCAAAAGAAAACCGAAAAACAGGTGCCTGATCACTTGAGAAAGCTGTGATCTTGCGATATGAAGAGCAGGGTAATTTTTGAAAGATCGGTGCAGCAATGCACCAGATCATCGATGACGAGATGTTCGGGGGACATCAAAAATGGATGAACTCAAATTTAATAAGTTATTTGCAGGTGTGTTGCTTGCTGGTCTTTTACTAATGGCAGGCATCAAAGCAGGGGATATCCTTGTGCCATCTCATGATGGTCACGGCCATGGTGGTGAGCATAAAAACTCTTATCCAATCGAAGTGGCAGAGGTTGCTGATACAGGTGCAGCCGTTGCCGCACCAGCTGGCCCAGAGCCTATTTTGGCGCTATTGGCAGAGGCTGATATTGCCGCTGGTATGAAGCTTGCCAAGAAATGTACCGCTTGCCACGTCTTTGAAGAGGGCGGCAAAAATAAAGTGGGTCCTGTTTTATGGAACATCGTTAATGCTGATAAGGGCGCAATTGATGGCTTTGGTTATTCTGCTGCGCTTGCTGGCTTTGGCGGGGCATGGGATTACAGCGCGTTAAACGCATTTCTCTATAAGCCAAAGGCCTATATTGAAGGTACAAAGATGAATTTCGCCGGTTTGAAAAAGCCGCAAGATAGAGCCAATATGATTGCCAATCTTCGCAGTCTTTCAGCCGCGCCTGCGGCCTTGCCAACAGATGCCGAGATCGCATCTGAAGCGCAATAAGGCCTGAGCCTAGCCATGCGCTGGGAAGATATTCACATAGATGATACAAAGCTGGCAGGGCATCTTGCCAGCTTTTGTTTTGCCTCACGCGATATCATTGCCCGCTATTTTAGAAGCAGTATCACGATTGAGGGTAAATCAGATGATAGCCCTGTGACCATCGCCGATAAGCAAGCTGAAGCCGCTATTAGGCAAGCCATTAAAGAGGCTTATCCTGACCATAATATCCTTGGCGAAGAAGGTGGCGGCATTGTAACAAATGCTCTTGATTGGGTCATTGATCCTATTGATGGCACACGTGTGTTTATTTCTGGTAAACCGCTTTTTGGCACGCTCATTGCCCTCTGCCATCAAGGTGAGGCAATAGCATCAGTGATTGATATGCCTGTATTGGATGAAATGTTCATCGGCATAAAAGGGCAAAAAAGCACATTAAATGGCAAGCCAATTGCGGTGTCTGGCATTACTGATTTATCACGGGCACGGATTGCCTCAACCGCGCCAGAAGCACTTGATGAACAGGCATTAGAAAGCTATCTCAGCCTAACAAAGCGGGCACTTAGTTCTAATTGGGGTGGTGATTGCTATAATTACGCTCTTCTTGCGGCAGGTCATACTGATATTGTGATTGAGCATCAATTGGCTAGTCATGATATAATGGGTCTTGTGCCAGTGATTGAATCAGCAGGTGGTATCATCACAGATTGGGATGGGGCGCCCGTGCGTCTTGGTCACAGCACATCTGTGATAGCCTCAGCAAGCTCTGCCTTACATCAGGCCGCATTAGAGGCAATGGGGTCAGCGCGGTAATTTCATTCATCAAAAAGGTGATAGCACTATGTCAGTTCTCTCAGAAGCCCCTTTCATTGTTGGCTATTATGATGATGCGGCCGATGCCTCACGCCTTGAAGCATGGCAAGCGCGCTTGCAACCATTCCTGCCAGCCATTCAATTAGTGCCTTTGGCCTCACCTGCCGCGCGTGATGCTATGGCTGTGACTGTCTGGAAGCCGCCTATTGGGAAAATTGCAGAAATGCCAAATGTGAAGGGAATTATTTCCCTTGGGCAGGGTGTTGATCATATCTTCCGCGATAAGACCATCCCAGAAGCTTTGCCTGTTGTGCGACTTGTTGACCCTGATATGTCTGTTGCCCTTGGTCATTGGGTGTGTTTGGCCGTGCTAGAGAAATGCCGCAAAGCCGCTGATTATCGTGTCTTAGCCGCACGGCGTGAGTTCCGCCCTTTGCCACAAACAGATGCCCGTGCGATGAAAATTGGTGTCTATGGTGTCGGGGCTATTGGTCGCGAAGTCGTCAGGCAACTTGTTGCGCTTGGCTTTGATGTCACAGGCTATAACCGATCCCCACGCGCTGATGATATCATATCTTATCATCATGGTGATGACGGGTTAAAGCTCATGCTAGAAGAGATGGATATTCATGTCTGTCTGATGCCTTTGACAGATGAGACAAGAGGCTTTTTTAATAAAAGCCGTTTTGCCCAAATGAAGGTGGGCGCCTATCTTATCAATGCAGGACGTGGTGGTCATGTGGTTGAAGATGATTTGCTTGGCGCGATTAATTCAGGCCATCTGTCTGGGGCAAGCCTTGATGTCTTTGAACAAGAACCTTTGCCAGATAATCACGCCTTTTGGGGTCATCCACATATTACCATTTGGCCTCATGTTGCAGCACAAACAAATCCGCAAACAGCCTCTGAACAAGTGGCACGAGCGCTTGTGGCATTTGCTGAAGGCACGACCCCTGATAATATGGTTGATAAAGACCGCGGCTATTAGGTCAATTCTTCAATAAAGCGGAAAATCGCGCGCAGTCCCATAGCCTCGCCGCCTTTTGGACGGCCAGGCTGACTTGCCAGATTCCATGCCATCACATCAATATGCGCCCAATTCACATCCTTGCCTGTAAAGCGGCGCAAGAATAAGGCGGCTGTAATGGCCCCGCCATAGCCAGATGGCCCTGTGCTTGAAAGGGCCATATGGCCTGTATCTAG
>WTHV01000080.1:21092-22620 GCA_011525265.1 Alphaproteobacteria bacterium
ATACCGGCTCTTGTGTCAATCACATCCATAGGGCGCATTGATTTCTCTGAGACAGCATTTTCTGCCGCACCGATCAGAACGCGCAATTGGACAGGTAGCTCCATCATCATAATGGCCAGTGCAAGACCAAGTACATGCGCAGAGCCGCCCATATCTTTTTTCATCATCTCCATCGCCTTAGATGGTTTGAGATCAAGGCCGCCTGAATCAAATGTAACGCCTTTCCCAACAAGCGTTATCTTAGGGCCTTTTGTGCCCCATTTCATATCAATCAGGCAGGGCGGTATTTCAGCCGCTCTGCCAACCGTGTGAATGGCTGGGAAATCTGTGGCAAGCGCATCACCTGTTGTAATCTTACAAGAGGCACCAAAGCTTTGTGCGATGGTTTGGGCTTCTTGGGCAAGGGCTGATGGTGTCATCTGGTTCGCAGGGCTGTTGATAAGGTCACGGCATAAATAGGTCGCGCGTGCAAGCGCATGAGCACGTTTATCAGGCTCTTGAAAGTGACAGCTCGCAACTGCTGGGATGGTGCGTTCCCCGCCTATTAGATGACTGTGATAGGCACCAAGGGCAAAGCCGAGGGCGAGCGCATGACGGGTTTGTGCATTAGCTGTTGTCTCATCAATGCGATACTTGGCCTTTGGGAGGGATTTGGCCGCAGATGCAGCCTGCCATATGAGGCCTTCATCATAGATAAGATAGGCACTTTCCATTCCGCCATCTTGCCCAAGTAATATGCCTGTATTGCCAGCTTTCAGTGATTGACCCATTGCGTGATGTGCTGTTTTTTGAAATGTCTCTAGCGCATCGAACCATGTTTGTGCCTCATCTGTCTTGATAAGGTGAAGCATTGTTTCATCACCTGTTCTAGGGCCTGCAAATTCAAAAGACAGATTAGCGTAGGTCTCAGTGGTCATCACACACCCCTCAAAGCAGTTATGATATCAGCCTATGTGGTGATATCAGGTAATTTGAAAACAAGGCTTATGCCTCTTGTCATAAGGTAGAGGATAAAAGCCAAAAGTACACCGTCAAGTCCGCTGATAATCATGGCTTGATCAAATAGGTAAAGGGCAGACACAAACACGCCAAAAGATAATATCATCCCATTGCGTAACGCCCGCCCATAAGCGGCACCGATAAAAATACCATCCATTTGAAAGGCAAGAAAAGACGCAGGTGCCAAACAAAGCACATAGGGCCATAATGATAAGGTCTGATCTATCACCGCCTGATGAGATGTTAAAAGAGATAAAAGCGGCATAGCAAATATCATAAGGGCAAGGCTCATAAGGATGCTAAATAGACCTGCGAGACAAACAGAGCGCCAAATGATAAGCCGCAGATGCCCTTTATTCTTTGCCCCAATCGCTGCCCCAACAAGCGCCTCGCCTGCATGAGCAAAACCATCAAGAGAATAGGCGACAAGCCCAAATATCACGACAATCAGCTGAAGCGACGCAAGCGGAATATCCCCTTCACGCCCGCCAGCATAAAGAAGAGAGACCTGCACAAGATATAATAATAT
>WTHV01000208.1 GCA_011525265.1 Alphaproteobacteria bacterium
CAACCATCTGGTCTGACAATGCGATAAGCTCTTCCATTGTTGATGGAATTTCATAACCATTATCTTCAAACTGTTCTGGTGAGTACCATACAAGTGATTTCAGATCTTGCTTAAATGCAAAGCCATAGAAAGCATCTGAGCCATCAGCACCTGTATATGTGCCAAGGTCAACCCATGATGAGCCAGCACCATAATTGTTTGTCATCCAATCTGCCAAATCTGAGCCAAGTGGTGAAAGATAGCCTTCAGCAGCCATGTCACCAGCCAAGCCTGGCTGTGGGAAAATCGCAATGTTAGGAGCATTGTTTGACTGAAGATCAGCAACGATCAACGCAGCGAAGTCACGAGACCCTGAATATTTTACAACAGCACCCGTTGCTGCTTCAAAACAGCTTACAGTTGCCATAAGGTTTTCTTCATCCTTGCCCTGCATTGAGCCGGCAACTGTGATAACTTCACCTGCGAAGCTACCAAGGTCACCCATCGCTGATGGTGTATCACAAACATCTGCTGATGCAGCATTTGTAAATGATAGTGATGCAGCCGCAAGCGCAGCAGCACCAAATAATTTAAAGTTTGACATTAATTCCTCCAAAGATTTCAAGAGCGCCTGTGCACTCTTAACACTGCCCGCCGCAAAGAAACACGCGTTGGACAAGGTTAAAATACTGCCCCATCATCTTTAGGGCGTCAAGAAATCATGAATAGTGCGATTTTCTGAAAGTCATCTTTTTTCATGATCTCTTCCGACATTTCACCATGTGAAATAAAAACAGATGATTATGGCACCTCATGCCCATTGGCAGCTTCATAAAGCACAAACCAATCAGCCCGGCCCATCTCGACCTTCAACGCATCTGAAATTCTGCGAATGCGCTCAAGATTATTTGTTCCCAAAACGGGAATGATATTTGCAGGATGCGCCAAAAGCCATGCGACAGCAACAGCGCCTACATCAACAGATTGCGCCTCTGCCATTTTGTGTAATGCATCATAAAGCGCTTTATTTTCTGCTGAGAATAAAGCCCCCCCTGCCAAAGGTGACCATGCCATTGGCGCGACACCAAATTCTTGTAGATACGCTAAATCACCATTGATAAAGGCATCATTGGCCACAACAGACATTTCAATCTGATTTGTGGCAAGCTTTGTCGTCATGGCTGATTGAAGCAAGGTCCAATCATGGCGCTTGAAATTTGAAACGCCAACAGAGCCTACCTTGCCAGATGCAACAAGCCCATCAAGCGCTTTGCCAGTATCATGGTGATCCATCATAGGATCTGGGCGATGTACCAAAAGCAGGTCGATTTTTTCAACCCCCATCAAAGACAGGCTGGCCTCTACTGATTCTGTCATATGGCGTGCTGAGGTATCATAATATTTTACCGGCGCCGCAGCATGACGTCCCACTGGCGCAATGATATCGCACTTTGTGACAATCTCGATTTTATCTTTCAAATGTGGGGCTTGGGCGAGTGCCGCACCCATAAGTTCTTCAGCCTCATAACCGCCATAGATATCTGCCTGATCCATGGTGGTAATACCTTGTTCAAGACAGGCTTCTATTTTTGCCTGAACATGGGCAGGTGAGGTATCTGTATCATCACCCAAACGCCACATACCATAGACCAAACGAGAAACTGATAATTGGTCATTTAACACAATTTTTTCCATTAACGGCGCACTCCATTGCCAAGAGGGGTTGCAGGCATATTCGATGGAACACGCCCATATTCATGCGGCAGAGAACAAGTCTTTATCTCTGGCATGACTAGCTTTCCTATATAATCACATTCATCAAGATGTGGATAACCTGAGAAAATAAAACTGCGGATACCCATTTTTTGATATGATTCTAACTCTGATAAGATTTGATCAGCAGACCCGACTAATGCCGCACCACAGCCTGATCTGGCACGGCCAACACCTGTCCATAGATGCGGCTCGATAAAGCCTTCCATATCTGATAATTCGCGATTTCGTGCCTGACGCGCAACACCATAAGAGGTGCTATCAAGGGCGCGCTCTCTGATTTTACGCCCTTCTTCATCATCAAGCTTTGAGACAAGCATTTCAGCATATTCGCGTGCTTCTGCCTCTGTCTCGCGGACAATCATATGCACCCGCAAGCCGTAATCTAATGTTCTATTATAATGCTCTGCCCGCTCATGAACGGTTTTCATTCTCTGTGCCAAGTCATCTTTGGTCTCTGGCCACATTAAATAGACGTCACAATGTTGGGCGCATAATTCAACAGCCGCCGGTGAATAACCGCCAAAATAAAGGAGCGGGCCACCATTTTGCTGATAGGGTCTTACAGGATCAGTAGAGAGATTTGCGAAATTATAAATCTCGCCTTCATAGCTAATTTCATCTTGTGTCCATGCTTGGCGCAAAATCTCTACAACCTCGCGCGAGCGTTGATAGCGATAAGCGCTATCCTCAACCTGCCCCGGGAAATCAGAGCTGATAATATTGATGGTCAAGCGGCCTTCTAGCATATGATCTAGGGTGGCAATGGTGCGCGCCAACATAATAGGCTGCATTTCACCGCACCTGACAGCGGCAAGTAAATTCATCTTATCTGTAATCGGCGCACAGCCTGCCACAAAAGACAGCGTATCTTGGCCCACCTGATAAGATGAGGGGCATAGGATATTGCGAAAGCCATGAGCTTCTGAGCGTTTTACAATCTCTGAACAATGCGCCCAGCTAGAGCGCAAATCGCCGTTCGGCACACCTAGATACTGAAAATCATCTGAACATAAGGCCGCAAAAAAACTGACCTCTGCGGCATTGAGATCAGGGCTGGTGATAGGCACAATACTCATGTCTTATAAGCCTTTCCTAACTTGATACTTATCGCTGATAGGCGGATGGGCTATCAGATATTTGGCACTTGATTATCGTTACGCTAACAGCTATCACAGAGTTAATCAATGGTGTATCAATTTAAAAATGACAAATAAAGATTTCATAGAAACCGCAACGCAAGATATAATAGAGACAGCCACAGAAATGGGGGCTTTGCCGACTTATATTCAGATTGCAGAACATATCTCGCGCGAGATAAATGCCGGCATTCTGCTAGAGGGGCAGAGATTGCCAGGCGAGCGAGATATGGCAAAAACCTATCAGGTATCTGTTGGCACATTGCGCAAATCACTGGCACGCCTCACAGAGCTGGGTTTACTAGAAAGACGCCAAGGCTCAGGCAATTACATTAAGAAAAATTTGAAATCAGCCACCATCTATTCGTTATTCAGGCTCGAATTGCGCAAAGGTGGCGGCCTGCCCACAGCACAGCTATTATCTGTTGAGACTATGGCTAAACCTGATGATTTGCCAAATTTTGGCAGTGCTGATTTTGCCCATCGCCTGCGCCGCTTGCGATTTTTGGATGATATCCCCATCGCGCTAGAAGAGATTTGGCTTGATGGTAGTATTGCGGATCAAATCCACCATGAACAATTATCACAATCTGTCTATCAATTCTGCAAAGATGAATTCAATTTATGGATAAGCCATGCAGAAGATTGGGTAGGGTTGGCATCAATTCCTGAGTGGACGCCCGCCCCCTTCCCGCTTAAAGCAGGTACAATCTCTGGTTTTATTGAACGCTTTGGCACAGCGCAAACAAATCAAGCAATAGAATTCTCGCGTACATGGTATGATAGCGATGTCGCGCGCTATGTTGCACGGCTAACCTAGCCGCATTTCGGTTTCACTTATAAAAAGCAAGGGTATCACTATGACAACATATTATGGCATGATTGGGTGCGGCATGATGGGCCAAGAGCATCTGCGCAATATCGCCTTATTAGATGATGCAGTTGTCTTATCTATTTTTGAGCCTGATCATGATATGGCACAAGCCGCCCTTGCACTTGCACCTGAGGCAGAATTAGTACCATCACTTGATGCTCTTCTTGATAATGACAAGCTTGATTGCCTTGTGATTGTCAGCCCGAATTTCTGTCACGCAAGCCAATTACAACATATTGCACGCCGCACAAGCTTGCCTATTCTGGTTGAAAAGCCTCTATTTACCGACCCTGATGATCTCGCTGATATCATCGCCTTTCGTGATAGCTACAAAGCGCCTGTTTGGGTTGCTATGGAATATCGCTATATGCCGCCAATGCAACAATTCGTCTCAGAAGCTGAGAGCGTTACCGGTGGCATTAAGATGCTGACCATCTTGGAGCACCGCTTTCCCTTCCTGACAAAGGTTGGGAACTGGAACCGCTTTAACAAAAATTCTGGTGGCACCTTTGTTGAGAAATGCTGTCACTTCTTTGACTTAATGCGCCATATTATTGGCTCGGACCCCATAAGGGTGATGGCGAGTGCCGGTCAGGATGTTAATCATTTAGATGAAATTTATGATGGCGTGCCATCTGATATTTTGGATTGCGGCTATGTCATTGTGGATTTTGCCAATGGCAGACGCGCCTTGTTAGAATTATCCATGTATGCAGAGGGCTCTGAGTTTCAAGAAATGGTTCATGCCCTTGGGCCAAATGGCAAGATTGAGGTGAAATTACCTGGCCCTGCGCGCCTATGGTCAGGTGATAAGGATAAACAACCCGTCCCTCAAATTATCAAAAGCCCACGAGTGCCCTGTGCGCCCATAACAATCGCCTGCCCGATTGATGAGACGATTTTAGATGCGGGCGATCATAATGGTTCAACCTTCCATCAGCATCAGCGCTTTTTAGATGTGGTGCGCGGCAAAGGTGATGTTGAGGTCAGCCTTGATGATGGCATATGGGCTGTGCGCATGGGCATGGCGGCACAAGAATCTGCCAGAACAGGACAAGCCATCACCTTACAACCGCACCAGAGTTGATACGCTAAAAAAGCGATGGTGCTTTGAGGCAAGGCGTTCTATCATCTCCTCTCAGCCATCTTCTTTCAGCACTTTGTTACATAGGTCTTTTTGTCATGACGCTTGCCTCATTAATTGCGCAATTACCCGATGATTTCACCTTTGGGGTTGCCACCTCATCCTATCAGATTGAAGGCAGTCAGTTTGGCAATTGTGGCCAATCGCACTGGGATAGTTTTGCACAAGTGCCAGATGCTGTTTTCGGGCAAGAAGATGGCGGGGTTGCGTGCGATCATTATCATCGTTGGCAAGAGGATTTAGACCTTATCAGCCAAGGCGGCTTTAGCGCTTATCGGTTTTCATTTTCATGGCCACGTCTTTTGCCACAAACAAATCAGGGTATTAATCCAGATGGCATCTCCTTTTATGACAAGCTAATTGATGGGATGCTAGAGCGCGGCATTGCCCCTCACGCTACTTTTTATCATTGGGACTTACCACAAAGGCTTGCCGATAAGGGCGGTTGGACCAATCGAGATACCGCACATTATTTCGCTGATTACACTGATGTGCTTATGCGTCATTTTGGTGACAGGCTTACAAGCGTTGCCCCTGTTAATGAGCCATGGTGTGTTGCCTGGTTAAGCCATTATTTGGGACATCATGCCCCCGGCTTGCGTGATATCAAGGCCGCAGGCAAGGCCATGCATATTATCCAACTCGCCCATGGCCTTTCAGCGCAGGTTGCGCGTGAGCATGGCCATAAAAATATCGGCTGTGTGCTAAATAAGGAGTTTGCTGTCCCGGAAGATGATAGCGCTGAGGCCATCCGCCTCGCACATCTGTATGATGGCATATATAGCCGCTGGTTTGAGGAGTCTATCTTCAAAGCACAATACCCTGATGATGTGCTAGAGGTGATTGCGCCCTATCTGCCAGAGGGCTGGCAAGATGATATGGCTGTGATAGCAACACCCCTTGATTGGGTGGGCGTCAATTATTACACCAGAGCCGTTATCGCACCAGATAAGACAGAGGCGCTTACAGGCCTGAAAACCATCGCAGGTGATTTGCCAAAGACGGATATGAATTGGGAAGTCGCACCAGAGGGGCTTAGCTTCTTCTTGCGCCGCTTAGCCAAAGATTACGCGCCAGATTTGCCGATTTATATCACTGAGAATGGCATGGCAAATGCGGACAGTCTGACAGATAGCGGTATCCCAGATACAGCGCGTATTTCCTATTTTGAAAGCCATTTAGCAGAAGTGGCGCAAGTCATAGAAGATGGCATAGCGGTAAAAGGGTATTTTGCGTGGTCATTGCTTGATAATTATGAATGGGCCTTTGGTTATGACAAGCGTTTTGGCCTTATCCATGTTGATTTCGAAACCCAAAAGCGCACGCCAAAAAACAGCTATTACGCATGGCAAAAAGCGCTAGAGCGGTAGGCATCATCGAAAAGGGCATCTTATGACTGACAAGCCGAATATCCTATTCATTATGGCAGATGACCATGCCGCTAAGGCGATAAGCTGTTATGGCGGCGGGATAAATCAAACGCCTCATCTAGACAGGCTTGCCAATGAGGGGATGCGGCTTGATCATTGTTACGTCACAAACTCTATCTGCACCCCAAGCCGTGCTGCTATTCTGACCGGCACCTATAATCATGTGAATGGCGTTCAAACCCTTGATACGCCCATTGATAACAGGCTGCCCCATGTGGCAAAGCATCTACAAGCTGGTGGGTATCAGACGGCTATGGTTGGCAAATGGCACCTAGGCGAAGGGGCACGCCATGCGCCGACAGGCTTTGATTTCTGGTCTGTCTTGCCAGGCCAAGGGGACTATTTCGACCCAGAGATGATTGAAATGGGCGATAGGATTGCCACCTCAGGCTATGTTACAGATATCATCACGGATAAGAGCCTTAACTGGTTAAAGGCGCGTGATGAGAGCAAGCCCTTTTTCCTGATGTGTCATCACAAAGCCCCACATCGTACGTGGGAGCCTCACCC
>WTHV01000173.1 GCA_011525265.1 Alphaproteobacteria bacterium
CATAGCCAACCAGCTCCTGATTTAAGCTGTCACGCTGTGTCATCACACGGTCAACCGCGGTGGAAGCCAGAGAGAAAATAGGCATTGTGTCAGGCACAATCTCTTCTTTTTGCGCATCAAACTCATCTCTGATGGCATTGGCTAGTGCTTCATTTGGGACATATAAAGCCGCTTTGGCAGGTGATTTTAACGCACGTCCATCAAGCAATATTTCAAAACCTTCGGTATTTTCTTGCACATGCACTGATTTATAAAATCGTTTTGCCAATTTTTTTTCATCCATACCCATATACCCTATGGCGCAACAAGCGCGTTTAACTCTGTTACCAAATCTGCAAAATCTGTGGCAATATGCACCGCCCCATGGCCGCGTAGCACATCATTATCATGATAGCCCCAGCCAACACCGATAAAGGGAATCCTTGCCCCTTTGGCACATAGCGCATCATTTATCGTATCACCGATAAAAACAGCGCGTTCTGGCGCTATGCCATATTTATCAATTGCAGCAATTGCCATATCAGGGGCTGGTTTTACCGCGACATCATCTGCGGTAAAGCTAACATCTATCAGCCGTGCTATATCATGGCGTTCCATCATTTGGCCAAGACCATGACGCCCTTTATTTGTAACAATACCAAGAAGCCAGCCAGAGGCAGCTAACTCTTCTAGCGCGGCTTTTGCGCCAGGGAAAAGCGGGTCTACAGGCTTATCTTTAATGGTAAATTCGTGGCGGGCCTCTTTGCGATATTCATCAAAGATGATTTGCGCTTTTTGTGCATCACCTGCGGCATAATCAAGCCCTGCAGCAAATAAGCCTTCGCCAATATTGGCTCTAATTTGCGCTTCATCTGGGACTGGCACATCAGCGATACGACAGGCATGGCTTGTTAGGCGAATGATAGAGGCCGCGCTATCACATAAGGTACCGTCAAAATCAAAAAGGGCGATGCGCAACTCTGACATTTTAGGCTTCCTCAAAATTCGGAATCGTATCAGGAATATCTGCTGCCATATCCAAATAGGCGATAGAGGCGCTTAGATGAGAGGGTAAGGGGGCTTCGATAAGCCTGCCATCTGGCATCCGCAGAAATTGTGCATGAAGGTGGAGTTGGCGAGCAAAATCAGGGCCGGGATGCGCCTCTGCCCCGGCATATTTGCCATCCCCTAAGATAGGCGTATTGGCGGTTAACATATGGACACGCAATTGATGTGTGCGCCCTGTCAAAGGTTTAAGTGCCACAAGTGACATTTTGCCACCAGAGCGGTTAAGCGTTTTAAAAATCGTATGGGCAAATTGACCTTCTTCATAATCAGGTGACATTTTTTCTTTGCCCATAGGCCCTGACTTGGAAAGGGGTACTTTGATATCACCAAGCGGTGGCAATTGGCCCAACACCAAAGCCAGATAAGATTTATCCATACGGTGTGACTGGAAATCAGAAGCAAGTTGGCGTGCTGTCTGGTCATTTTTGGCAATCAGCAAGACACCTGATGTATCCTTATCAAGACGGTGAACCAATTTTGGCCGCACCCCATCGCCATAGGCAGATTGCAAAAGCCCATCTATATGTTTGCCTGTTGAAGTCCCCCCTTGCACCGCAAGACCAGCTGGCTTATTGAGCGCCATCCAATTTTTTGTCTCAACGATAATAAGTTTTTCAAGATAGGCTTTATCAGCGGCGCGCTTATGTGCTGGTATCTGTTTTGGAGCAGGGCTAGCATCATCTGCGGATGGCTTGGCAAGCCAGTCTGGCAATATCAAGATTTGTCCTGCCACACAGCGGCTATTGGCCTTTGCCTTTTGTCCATCAAGACGCATCAAGCCAGAGCGCAATGATTTTTCAATTTGCACTTGTTTAATATGAGGATAGCGACGCCTTATCGCTCTATCAAGGCGGCTATCTTGTTCGCTTGCGGGGATTTTAAACTCTGCCATCTATCTTCTTGTCCTATCTTTTAGGAAAGCCCCCATTTTGTGAGATGATATAGCAGAAAAAACGCGGCTAATGATAGGCCAAAAGAGGCTGTCATATAGGTTATCATCACCCCATATTGTTGCTTTTCTAGCAGTGTGAAACTGTCAAACGCAAAGCTTGAAAAGGTGGTCAAAGCACCCAAAAAGCCAACCATAATCAGGCTACGGCCTGCCCCTTGCAAAAAGGGGATATGGGCAAGAGAGGCGGCCATCACCCCCATAAGCGCACATCCCACCACATTAACAGATAAGGTCGCAATAAAGGTCGGATATCCTGAAGAGAGGGCAAGGCCAACCCCATAGCGCGCCATTGCGCCCAAAGCACCGCCAATTGCCACTGATAGGAAATTCATAATCATGACGGGGTTTTAGCTGAATTCACGCCAAAAATCCACCCCTCACGCTTGGCACAATCTGGGACATCCCAGCATTTCGGCTCTGATTCTATCGCACGCAAAGCCGCCGCAGATATCAGCGCATCAGCATCATCATGATCAGGGCCATGGGCGGTAAAATCTTCTGCGACTGGTTCTGAGTGAAAAAAGGCTAGGGCGTGGTTAAGATTATCAGCCCCTGCCTGTGCGCCCTTAATAGGAGATATGCCAGCTTGTTTGAAATAATAAGAGGGAAAAATCTCAACCATTGTCAAAGCGGCTTTATCGGAGGCTGTAAAGGGCCAAATGGCAAGCCTATCACCTAGCTGATGATGCAATGAATGGCACAAGCGCATCCCTGCAAGCGAGCCAGTCCCGACCCCTGCAGGGCCAACACAATTAAAGGTCGGGCTTGGCGATTTCACAGATTTAGCCGCCTCTTCTGTCTGGCGTCGCCGCGAGGCAAAGCGGGCGCCTTTGCGGCCAGCTGGCGCATTATAATAGGGCCCATAGGTCGCATCATCCCAAATCAAGCCGCCATAATAATCAGGCGCGGCATCATTCAACCTATCGATCAGCGCCCATAATTGCGGGGCTGTTTGCGGCTGTTTTTCTGGCGCAAGGCCAGGGAAATAATGGCCAGCCGCATCAAGCGGATAGGCAAAGGCAAAATCAATCCCTGCCAAGACACGCGCTTGTGATGATAATGTGATAAGAAGGTCAGCCACATCATGGCGCGAGAAGGCGGCCTTGCCATGGGGGGCGTGCATTTTTTGCGGCACGGCGCTGCCTTGCTGAGCGCAGAAAACAGAAATCCCCTTATGGGCTGTGCCTTTTGCCCCTGACCAGTCTATCCCAACAAATAGATCAAACATCAGCGACCATCGCGCAATTTTTGCCAATAGGCTAAGCGTTTGGCAATATCGCGCTCAAAGCCAATTTCCTTTGGCTGATAAAATTGCGTGCGCCCCATCTCATCTGGAAAGCAATTCTGGCCTGAAAAGCCATTTTCTGCATCATGATCATAGGCATAGCCCTTGCCATAGCCCATCTCTTTCATCATTGATGTTGGCGCATTCAAAAGATGTTTTGGCGGCGGTATCGCGCCTGTTTGATGGGCTGATTGCAAAGCCGCTTTGGCCGCAACATAGGCGGCATTTGATTTTGGCGCCGTGGCAAGATAGATCACCGCTTGGACGAGTGAGAGGTCCCCTTCTGGTGAGCCAAGACGCTCATAAGCTTGCCATGCATCAAGCGTGTGCGAGAGGGCTTGCGGGTCGGCAAGACCAATATCTTCAGACGCAAAGCGCAATAGGCGGCGGGCAATATAGCGCGGATCCTCACCAGCGGATAACATACGCGCAAACCAATAAAGTGCCGCATCACAATCAGAGGCACGCAATGATTTATGCAACGCCGAAATTAGGTTGAAATGCTCATCGCCTGCCTTGTCATAATTCAGGGCTTTTTTGCTTAAAAAGCTTGCCAAATCATCGTCTGTTAACGGGGCTTCTTGTGGCGGGCGGGCGGCAATTTTTTCCACCATATTCAGCAAATAACGCCCATCCCCATCTGCCATTTCAATCACGGCCTTGCGTGCCTTATCTGATAAGGGCAGACGCACATCAAGCACCTGTTCTGCCCTGTCCAATATTTGTGATAGGGCGTGCCTATCAAGCAAGGTCAATGGCAAGATTTGCACCCGTGATAATAGCGCGGCATTTAGCGCAAAAGACGGGTTTTCTGTGGTCGCACCAATCAGACGGACAATGCCTTGTTCAATGGCTGGCAAAAGCGCATCTTGCTGGGCTTTGTTAAAGCGATGTATCTCATCAATAAACAGCAAGGTTCGCTTACCATCGGCAAAACGTGTTTCTGCGGCTTTGAATAATTTACGTAAATCACTGACCCCATCAAGGACAGCAGATAGCGTTTCGAAATGATCACCAGCCTTGCGGCCGACAATATGGGCAAAGGTGGTCTTCCCAGTCCCGGGCGGGCCCCATAAGATAAGAGAGCCTGTGTGCAAGCTTGCCTCATCAAGGGCGTGAAGCGCCTCTTGGCCATAAAAAGCGTCCAAATCTTGCGGCCGCAATTTTTCTGCCAAAGGGATGGCCGTCTCTGCCATATCGTTAAAAAGCCTGTCAGTCATGAGGGAAAAATTAGCAGAAAACAAAAAACCCATCTAGCACTTTAGATGGGTTTCTTAAAATAGGTCTCATAACGCCATAGCGCTAGAGGGCTAGAGCAGGACGTTAATCCCGCTTGGGGTGGTATCTGTTGTGATATCAAAGACCGTATCGGTTAAGATATGAGTCAATAGGGCTGAGATATCTGTGATAGCACTATCATCAATCGCCACCTGCAAATTGGCGGCAGCATCCCCAGTCAGATAGGCAGTAGAGTACAGATTCACGGTCAGTGTTTCATCACCACTTGTTAGGGTAAAGCCTGTGAAATCATTCCCTGATTTCAAGAAGTCCACCGTGATATCTTTGCCCTCTAGGGCCTCTCTGGCGGTTAAGCCTGCCTCATTTGTATCAACAAAGAGCAATTTATCCGGAAAACTCCCCGATAGTTGGAAATTATGAATCACATCAGACCCATCTGTGAAAGAGACGGTATTATCTGTTGTTGATGATTCTAGGCGATAGACGATATTCCCTTGCGTAAATTGCGATAAAGTAATCACATCATTACCTGTACCGCCGTCAAGCACATCTTGGCCACCACCGCCCAAAAGCACGTCATCGCCATCGAATCCTTGAAGGCGATTGGCATTATGGTCTCCTGTGAGCCGATCATTAAAATCTGATCCATCTATATTTAAAAATCCCCTCACCTTATCAGAAGCAGCATCAGAGGCAGGTGTGTTCGTCTGTAAAATAAAACCTTGTGAATCAGCAGAGGCAGATAAATTAACCGTGACGGCTGAAGCGGCATTGCGATAAGAGAGCGTATCACGGCCTGAGCGACCATCAACTGTATCTGCGCCGCCGCCGCCCTCAATGACATTATCACGCCAATCACCGCTTAGATGATCATCATGGTCACCACCGCGCAGATTTTCAATTGACCGCAACACATCATAGATTGCCTCTCGCCCTGCATCCTCACCAAGCGTGACTTCGCCTGTATCTGCATCAGCTTGCGATAAATCAATTGTGACGGCTTCCCTGGCATTATGATAAGAGGCTGTATCCTGCCCCGCGCCCCCATCAAGAAGATTACGCCCCCTGCTTGCCACCAATATATCATTACCTGCGAGGCCAAAAAGACTATCATCAGCAGCAGTTGCGGTTAATGTATCATCCTCATTCGTCCCCTCATGCTGGCGCGCCTGTAGCAAAGGGAATTGCAAAACATTAAGGCTAAAAATCTGTGTTGCCTCAAAAGGCTCACCATCTATCGTAGCACGTGCGGTTAATATGACTGAATAAGATGATTTAATGAGGGGATCTGGTATATGCCCTGCCACAAATCGCACCGCCCCTGTTGCTGCATCGATTGTGAAATATGCCGCATCATTGCCAGCAACTTCAGAATTATCCGACAGGCTATAAGTAAAATTCTGAGCCTCATTATGCGTTGGCTGGTAAATATAGGTGGATGCCTCACTGACAAGCACGCCATCTCTATGATGTGATGTGGTAAAATGCGGTAAAATATTTTGGATAGTAATTACAAAATCCACATCGACTCGCCCTTCTCTTGTCTCAGCACTAAGAGGAACGGTATGTCTATTGCCATCAGTTTCAAAATCAAATCCTGACTGGCCAGCTGCAAAATGCAATCTGTTACCAGTGAGCGTTATGGGCCCTTCATAATCATCGCCTATGGTAAGCGTAACTGGCAGGTTATATGATTCCACCGAAAGGGTTTGCGAAAATGACGTATCATTCTCATCTATTGTTGCGTTAAGGGGGGAGGTAAATTCTGGCCCTAGTATATCGGTGACGGTTAGTGTGAAAACCTGTTCTAGCGTGTCTGCCTCATCTTTTGCAGCGGTAACGGTAATTTCCACACGCCTGTCGCCAGCCTCCTCAAAATCAAAGCTCGCCCCTGCTTTGATGCGCAATTCATTATTTTGCAGCTCAAAGCGATCTGCCTGATCAATCGTCAGGGTATAATCTGTGCCGTTAAGTGATACAACAGCAAGACGATACGCTGAGGCAATCGTGCCCTCTGCAATAGATCCTGCGGCACTTGATAAGGTCAAGCTATCCACATCTGCTGGATCTGTTGGATCTATTGGATCCGTTGGATCTGCAGGATCCGTTGGATCTGTCGGATCACCACCTCCTGCTGGATCACCACCGGGTCTTCGGATAGTTGAACCACCCTGCGCGCAGGCAGCTAGAAATAATATGGCAAAATTAGCATTTAAAATCGCCATTTGCTTCTGAGTAAATCGATATTTCATTGAGCGAACCACAACCCTAAAAATTTGAAAATAGGTAAGGGCTAGTTAAATTT
>WTHV01000074.1 GCA_011525265.1 Alphaproteobacteria bacterium
GAGCACCGGTCTCCAAAACCGGGGGCTGTGGGTTCGAGTCCCTCCGCTCCTGCCATCAAAATAAAATAACCTTAAGAGATATCCTCTCTTAGGGTTATTTTTTTGCCTATCGCGTATATAGTAGCCCCTAGATAAGTATCGTTATGTTTCCGCCTTGAGAGGGATGTTCTATGACAAGCCAAGACACGCTGGCAAAAATGCAAGACACCCTTTCAAATGTGTTTGGCTTTTCAGATTTTCGGGCAGGGCAGCATGATATAATCACGCGGATTCTAGCAGGAGAGAATGTCCTTGCTGTTATGCCAACAGGTGCTGGTAAATCTCTGTGTTATCAGCTGCCAGCGCTTATCAAAGAGACCAAAACCATCATTGTCTCGCCTTTGGTTGCGCTGATGTCTGATCAGATTGCAGCACTCAAAGATAATGGCATTGCCGCAGAGATGCTTCATTCTGGCAGAATTTATGATGATAATGTCATCTCATGGCGTCGCTTTGCCCAAGATGACACGAAGCTTCTCTATCTCAGCCCAGAGCGCTTGATGCAACCGCGTATGCTAGCGGCTCTACAGAAATTGCCAATTGGCTTATTTGTGATTGATGAGGCGCATTGTATCTCGAAATGGGGCGCAGGCTTTCGGCCTGATTATGAGTCTCTATCGCAGTTGCAAGATGCCTTCCCACAGGCGCAGATTGCGGCCTTTACGGCCACCGCAGATAAGGCGACAAGAGCTGATATTGTTGCCAAGCTGACAAAGGGTAATGCCTCTGTGATCGTACAAGGCTTTGATAGGCCTAATTTGTCACTTGCTGTCTTGCCGAAAAAGCAGGTGAAAGAGCAGATAGTGGCCTATGTTGAAGAGCGTCACGGTCAAAGTGGCATCATCTATTGCCTCTCGCGAAGAGAGACAGATGAGATGGCAGATTATCTGCAACAAGCAGGCATTAACGCGCTATCCTATCATGCTGGTAAAGATCAAGAATACCGCGCCATCTGCCAAGATCGCTTTATGAGTGAGGCGGATGTTGTGATGGTGGCAACGATTGCCTTTGGTATGGGGATTGATAAGCCGGATATCCGCTATGTGATCCATGCCAGCCTGCCATCAAGTGTTGAGGCCTTTTATCAGGAAATTGGCAGGGCAGGGCGTGATGGTGGCTCATCAGAGACACTATTATTCTATAGCTTGCAAGATATGATGAAGCGCCAAAGGATGATTTTCGAATCAGATGGTGATGATAGTTACAAATTTGGGGAATATGCGCGCCTCGAAGCGCTTATCGGCTATTGCGAGACCACGGGGTGCCGGCGCCAAACATTGCTCAGCTATTTTGATGAGGCCTCTCGGCCTTGTGGGAATTGCGATAATTGTATTACCCCGCCAGAGGTGCTTGATTATGGCGTTGATGCCAGCCATTTGATTGAGGCTATCTATCAGACAGGACAGTTTTTTGGTGCCAGTCACATTATTGACGTCACAAGAGGCGCGCAAACAGCCAAGGTCACGGATAAGTCCCATGACGCACTCCCATCTTATGGCAAAGGCAAATCACGTTCTAAGGGGTTCTTTCAGACCTTGTTGCGCCAGCTGATTGCGCGCAATGTTATCTCGGTCAACCTTGAGCGTTATGGTGCGCTAGAATTATCAGATGAGGCAGATGCCATATTGCAAAATAGCGTGCCCTTCATGGCAGGTGAGATTTTGGACAAGGCTGAAACAGCGTCCAAATTAAAGCGTGCGTCACATAATACGCGCGCCGCTGTGGAGATGAGCCAAGAAGATGCGGGTCTTGTCGGGCAGTTAAAGGCATTGCGGCTCTCATTGGCACAAGCTAAAAATGTACCTGCCTATGTCATATTCCCTGATAGAACTTTGATTGAAATAGCCACTGATAAGCCCCTTACCAAAGAGGCCTTTTTGCAAGTAAATGGCGTTGGCCCCAAGAAGGTAGATGCTTATTTTGAAGAGTTTAAAGAGGTGATAGAACGGTATTTGTCGCATATTGCATGATAAGAAAAGCACAGGGTTTATTATCCTATGAACGAATGTATTATGCACAAATATGCTAGATAGGGGAGAAAGCAGATGTCCCAGATAATCACGGATGATTTACCAAAAGGGTTTGCATGGCTTGAAAAAGAGCCAGACTTTATCCCATCACGCCATCTTGCCCTCGAAGCGCCAGAGGTCATAGAAAGCCTTTTCGATTTTGGTTATGCGCCAGATGAGATTGCCAAATGCCCCTCTGATTTCGCCGTTAGCTCTATTTTTCGTGTGTTGAGTGATGAGGGCGCGGCGTGTCTTTTAGATGTTTGCCGTCAGCTATCTGCCTATACGTCATCAAATGCGCGTATTGACCGCAATACAAGAGGCGGTGTCTATCGGTCGCGCTTTTTGCGTGATTTATGCCTTTCACAAGATGTCACAGACTTTATGTCACAAATTGCAGGCGTCACGCTTGCCCCGCATTCGATTGCCCATCAGCTTGGTCATCTCAATTATAATCCTCATGAGGTGGGCAAGGATGTTGATAAATGGCATGTTGATACGCTGCGCTATGATTATGTGATGTTTGTGACAGACCCGCAGAAAGTTGTGGGCGGTGAATTTCAATATTTCAAAGGCACAAAGCATGAAATGGCCGCTTTTAAAGCAGCGGGTCAAGAGGTGCCGCGGTCGCGTATCATCCAGCCAAAGATGCCAGGGCCTGGCTATGCTGTGATGCAGCAAGGCAATATGGTCGTGCATCAAGCCAAAGGCCTTCGTGAAGAGGGTGAGCGTATCACAATGGTGAATGGCTATGTTGCGGCAGATGCAAGAATTGAGGATTTCACTCGCTATGATCAGCTAAAATTGGTCGACCCCGCTGATGTCTCAGCCACAGAATTTGCCCGCCATCATGCCCTGCTAGCCCAAAGGCTTATCACGCAAGCTGGGTTTGAGGCTGATGATACGGTTCATGTGGCTAATTTACGTGAGGCGGCAAGACGTCTGTTGGCCGTGGCTGATGAAATCGCACAAACAGGCATAAGTGAAATTGACCACTATTAATCGCACCGCTTAAAGGCGAAAAAAAATTTGATTTTCCAGACTTGTAAATGTCGAATAATGCTTGCCATTACAAAGGGTTTCATGGTAACCAACGCCCACTAAATCATTAATTTCCTTGGTCATGGGCAGAGATATACCGTCACATGTCAGGGATTTTATGCATTTGAAACGGGTGATATCTCTAGGGATAGAGCCAAATTTGTCCTGCCGCTTTGTCGGTGTAACATATTGAAGAGTTGGTCACAGAATCATGGCTAAAGCGACGCCAGCACAGTTTGTAAGACAGGTAAGACAGGAAATTTCTCGTATTTCTTGGGCAGGCCGTCGTGAGACAGGGCTAGCGACAATTACCGTGTTTATCATGGCCTCAATCGCGGCAATTTTCTTTTTGCTTGTCGATATGGTGTTCTCGAACGTCATTCAATATGTCTTGGGGATGTTTAATTAGGTTCCGATAGGCGATAGTCGTTCCCGTAAAAAAGGGGCGGGCTGGCGCTAGTTGGTTTTTTTTGGAGTGAAGTCAGTTATGGCGAAGCGCTGGTATGTGGTACATGTCTTTTCAGGTTCTGAAAAGAAGATGGCTCAGGCAATCATGGAGCAGGCAGAAAGCAATGGTCTGTCAGATATGATTGAAGAGGTCATGGTGCCGGTTGAAGAAGTGGTGGAAATGCGCCGCGGTCAGCGTGTTGAAGCTGAACGTAAATTCTTCCCAGGCTATATCCTCGTGAAAATGGAATTAACTGATACAAGCTGGTCTTTGGTGCAAAGCCAGCCTCGTGTCACACGCTTCCTTGGTGGTAAGGGCAAGCCCGTGCCAATCACAGAAGCAGAAGCAAATCGTCTGATTCGTCAGATGTCAGAAGGTGTTGAGCGTCCAAAATCAACTATCAGCTTTGATATTGGTGAGGAAGTTCGTGTCACAGACGGCCCGTTTGAATCATTTAACGGTCTTGTCGAAGAAGCCGATGATGAAAAAGGTCGCTTGAAAGTGGCTGTGTCTATTTTCGGCAGGGCAACACCTGTTGAACTTGAATACACGCAAGTGGAAAAACTGTAACCAGCTAGTGGTGCGGTCGTAATTTTTAAAGTAAGGCGTCACACTCATTGTTAAAGGGGCGCGAAGGAAGGCAAAGATGGCAAAGAAAATCGAAGGATATCTTAAGCTGAATATTCCAGCAGGCGCAGCAAACCCGTCACCACCAGTTGGTCCGGCTCTGGGTCAGCGCGGTGTGAACATCATGGAATTCTGTAAGGCGTTTAACGCGGCGACAGACAGCCTTGAAAAGAATATGCCAGTGCCTGTGGTAATCACAGTTTACCAAGATAAGTCATTCACATTCACAACCAAAACAGCACCAGTTAGCTATTTCTTAAAGAAAGCAGCAGGTCTTGCAAAAGGTGGTCAGACGCCAGGTCGTGAAATCGCAGGCAAGGTGACAGAAGCGCAAGTGCGTGAAATCGCAGAAGCCAAGATGAAAGATTTGAACGCTGTTGATATGGACGGCGCTATGAATATGATCCGCGGCTCAGCACGCGCCATGGGTCTACAAGTAGTGGAGGGCTAAGATGGCCAAGCTAGGTAAAAGACAAACAGCTGTTAATGAAGCTGTTGACCGCACACGTAACTATTCTGTTGCTGATGCTGCGGCTCTTGTAAAAGCTAATGCAAAAGCTAAGTTTGATGAGACAATCGAAATCTCAGTCAATCTTGGTGTTGACCCACGTCACGCTGACCAGATGGTTCGCGGTTCGGTGGCTATGCCAAATGGCACAGGCAAGGATGTGCGCGTTGCAGTATTCGCACGTGATGCCAAGGCTGATGAAGCGAAAGCCGCTGGTGCTGAATTTGTTGGTGCAGAAGATTTGGCCGAAGCTATCCAAGAAGGCGAGCAGGGCTTTGACCGTGTGATTGCGTCTCCTGATATGATGGGTGTTGTCGGTCGTCTTGGTAAGGTGCTTGGCCCACGTGGTCTTATGCCAAACCCTAAGCTTGGCACGGTCACAGCTGATGTTGGCGCCGCTGTTGCAGCCGCAAAAGCAGGTGAAGTTCAGTTCCGTGTTGAAAAAGCGGGTGTTGTTCACGCTGGTATCGGCAAGGCAAGCTTTGATGCTGAGAAGATTGCTCAGAATGCAGACGCATTTCTTGAAGCTATTCGTAAAGCAAAGCCAACAGGCGCGAAGGGTGCATATATCAAGAAGATCACAATGAGCTCAACAATGGGCGCAGGTGTGTTCATCGAAGATACACCAGCCGCTTAATTGCGATTATGGTGGCACTCACGCTGAGCGCCACCTGTTAAGAATTTGTCAGCTATCTGTGTTTTGCATAGATGGCTGATAATATGAAGGCTCTCATTTGAGCCTTCAACCTGTCCAAGACTGTAGGAATGATGCCAGTAATATGGCGGATATAATCCCTACATAGACAAGGGGATGAAGCATTCACATGCTTTAACTTTTTGTGGGCAGGCCATGGGCAGGCTGCCTTATTTTTAAGGACGCCATGCTTTGGTGAAACCAGAGGGACATAGAGCGTATTGCGCAAAATGACCCTCATAGCAAGTGGAGACGATCAGTGAATCGCGAAGAAAAAGTCGAACTGGTCAATACACTGCAATCAACTTTTGGTGCGGCTTCAGCAGTTGTTGTGGCACATCAAGTTGGTCTGACGGTAGCTGAGAGCAGCGAATTACGGCAGAAAATGCGTGACGCAGGGGCCGCTTTTAAGGTCACAAAGAACCGCATTGCCAAAATCGCTGTCCAAGGCACAAAAGACGAAGCTTTGACAGATTTGTTCACAGGCCCAACAGCTGTAGGTACTTCAGCTGACCCTGTAGCAGCTGCAAAAGCGCTCGTCGAATTCGCCAAAAGCAACGACAAGGTAACAATTGTTGGGGGCACACTAGATGGTGCGCTTCTTGACAAAGCTGGCATTGAAGCACTTGCAACATTGCCATCGCTTGATGAGCTTCGTGGTAAGCTTGTTGGCCTTGTTAACGCACCCGCGGCCAAGCTGGCACGTATTGCAAAGGCTCCTGCAGGAGACTTGGCACGTGTCATCAAAGCACGGGCAGACCAGTTGCAGTCGTAACTATCAGAATAAAAAGTTAAAGCCTATAGGAGATTATCATGGCTGATTTAGAAAAAATTGCTGAAGAACTTTCAGCTCTAACCGTTCTTGAAGCTGCTGAACTAGCAACTTTGTTGGAAGACAAGTGGGGCGTTTCTGCTGCTGCACCAGTAGCTGTTGCTGCTGTTGCTGGTGGTGGTGATGCAGGCGGCGCTGCTGAAGCAAAGTCTGAATTTGACGTAATCCTAGCATCTGCTGGCGCGTCAAAAATCAACGTCATTAAAGAAGTCCGCGCTATCACAGGTCTTGGCCTGAAAGAAGCAAAGGACCTTGTTGAAGGTGCACCAAAAGCTGTTAAAGAAGGTGTGTCACAGGACGAAGCTAACGATATCAAAGCGAAGCTTGAAGAAGCTGGCGCAACTGTCGAAGTTAAGTAACTTTGACGTCCAACATCGATTGGATTTCGTAAATTTTCTTACACCAGGTGGTTTTTGCCGCCTGGTGTAAGGTCGTTTTTGGGATTGTGATTTCTAAAAAGGCATCATAGCCCTCAAAAACAGCTCATTTTTATGAGGTTTTGGCATAGGTCGTTTCAGCGCTATGCCGCATTACATACTGTATTTTTTACGCAGAGGAAGACGAATACCATGGCAAATACCGTTAGCACTCTTGATAGCCGTAAACGTGTCCGCCGCAGCTTTGG
>WTHV01000259.1 GCA_011525265.1 Alphaproteobacteria bacterium
GATGTGTATAAGAGACAGGCCATAATATTGAGCAAGCCATCTTTGGCATGTTGTGGTGTGCGACCAAGGGGGGCATCAAGCATCTGTGCGTCTTTTGCTGCAACTTCTTGCGCTAATTGACGTGTGCTAGCAGGTAGAGATGTGCCAAAATCAATCACAATTTTTCCTGCAGACACACCGGCAATGATGCCATTTTCACCGCGCATACGACCTTCGACAGATTCGCTCGTATCCATACAAAGCATAATAATATCACTTTGTGCAGCGACATCTTTTGGAGTGTTTACTTCCGTCGCGCCCCTTGCGCATGCGGCATCAACCGCAACGCGAGACCGATTAGCCATCACAACAAGCTGAAAGCCATTATTCTGCAAACAAGACACCATAGCAGAGCCCATAAGGCCTAGACCTATGAAACCAATAACAGGTTGAGTTTGTGACATATTTTTGTCCCTTTTTAAATCAGTTTGGCTCATTACTGTGCCTATAACGGTGCCGAATCTAACAGATAAGGCACCACAAATAAAGATTGAATAACAAAGGCTTAACGCCCCATCCACCCACCATCAACGGTCAGAATTTCACCATTCACATAATCTGATGCATCTGATGCAAGAAACACAACTGGACCAGCAAAATCCTCTGGCGTGCCCCATCTGCCTTGAGGAATACGCTCTAAGATAGCAGCATAACGTACATCATCATCGCGCAAGGCTTGCGTATTGTCCGTAGCGATATAACCTGGTGCAATGGCATTCACATTCACACCCTTGCCAGCCCATTCATTGGCTAATGCCTTGGTAAGCTGACCAATGCCACCTTTTGAGGCGGCATAGCCAGGAACCGTTATACCCCCTTGGAAGGTAAGAAGAGAGGCAGTGAAAATAATTTTACCAGACCCACGCGCGACCATAGTGCGGCCAATCTCACGGCTAAGCAAAAATTGCGCTGACAGATTGACTTCAATTACCTCATCCCACCAGTCTGTGGGATGCTCCGCCGCAGGATGGCGTTTGATGGTGCCCGCATTATTTACAAGAATATCAGGCACAATATTTTGCGCTTCTAAGTCGGCAGCAAAGGCTAAGAGGGCTTCACGATCTGAGAAATCACATTGATAGGCAGAAAAAGACCGTCCCATCGCCATCACAGATTCTTCAACCTCACTACCTGAAGGCTCTAATGTTGCACTAACGCCAATGATATCAGCGCCTGCCTGTGCTAACGCTTCTGCCATACCGCGGCCAATTCCGCGCTTACATCCTGTCACAAGAGCGATTTTGCCGCTAAGATCAAATGCTTGTAAAACACTCATTAAGCGGCTCCTACTTTGATAAGGTGTTTCAAGGCTGATGGGCTGCTCGCAAGAGAGTCAAATGCGCTTTGCACATCATCAAGCCCGTTAATTTCAGTGATGACAATATCAGCGTTCACGCCGCCCGAAATCAAGATGGCAATAGCTTTTTCATAATCTTCTTTTTCATACACACGAACCCCTATCAGCTCAAGCTCACGCCAGAAGAACTGGAACATGTCTACCTGTGGTTTGCTGGCATGAATGGCGACCATCACAATTCTGCCTCTGGTGCTTGCAATAGCGGTCATGGCATCTGCGCCTGCCTGAGTGCCTGAGACTTCAAACACCACATCGGCGCCCTTGCTGGCAGTGCGTGAAATAACAGCCTCTGCCAGGTCAGTTTCCATCGGGTTGATGGTATCAAATCCAAGTTTGGCCGCAATCTCCAGCCGGTGTGGATTGACTTCCGAGATGACAACCTTGCCGCCTGCATCGCGCGCCACCATCGCAACCAGCACGCCAATAGGCCCGCCGCCAATCACCACAACATCTTCGCCTGCCTTAAGGCGTGACAGCCGCACATCATGACAGGCAACAGCCACAGGTTCAATCAGAGCAGCGTAATCCATCCTGATTTCATCTGGCAGTCTATGCACTGTATGGGCAGGCACACACCAATATTCCTGCATGGCACCATTTGTATCCAGCCCTAGGAATTTCAAATTATGGCAGATATGCTCATGTCCTGCATTAC
>WTHV01000156.1 GCA_011525265.1 Alphaproteobacteria bacterium
GATGTGTGTTGAATTACCAGATGTCAGCTTTTTAGCTATGGATGCCCGCCATTGTGCTGGCTCTGAGATGGCTGATTTAATGGCCTATGGCGCGTCTGTGGGATCAGATAAGGCAAAGCTGAAAACAGGGGCAGTTGGCTTTGTGGGTTGTGCGGCAGATGCGACATCGCATTTTTTCGGCAATGAGGCAGGTCTTGGGACAATGCCGCACGCGCTGGTTGGGTATGCAGGCTCAACGCTGGAAGCGGCAAAGATGTTTCATGCACAATTCCCTGATAAACCTTTGACGGTTTTGGTCGATTATTTCGGCAAAGAAGTGGATGACACATTAAGCGTTTGTGCGCATTTTTCTGATTTAGCAAAGGCAGGAAAGCTTGCCATCCGCCTTGATACGCATGGCGGGCGCTTTGCCCAAGGGCTGGATACACAAGCCTCCTATGCTGTTCTTGACCGCCATATCCCTGAGGCTATTCGCGGTTATCGCTCAGAGAATGAGTTAAAGCAATTAATGGGCACAGGGGTGAGTGCGGCGGCCATTTGGCATTTGCGCGAGACTTTGGATAATGCCGGCTTTGATAAGGTTAAAATTGTGGCCTCTAGCGGCTTTGGTCCAGATAAATGCCGCCTCTTTGCGCTGGCCAAAGCACCTGTTGATATGATTGGCACAGGCTCATATCTGCCAGAGAAATGGACTGAAACTTACGCGACAGCAGATATTATCCAATATGATGGTGTGGCGCGGGTCAAATTAGGTAGAGAGTTTCTTCTGCGCCAGGGCAAAGCATAATAGGGTGATGTTATGACAAAATTAGCGATTGCGCTCGCCCAATTAAATGCTCATGTCGGTCATGTATCAGATAATCTTGCCGCCTTTATCGGTGCAAGAGAGCGTGCCGCCTCCCTTGGCGCGGATGTCATTGTCTCGCCAGAGATGTTTTTATCAGGCTATCCTTGTGATGATTTGGTTCTGCGCTCCGATTTCATGGGCGCGATTGAAGAGGCGATTGCCCATCTTGTTGCGATAAGTGATGATGGCGGGCCTGCGATTATTGTTGGCGCACCTCATCGTGAGGCGGGGCTGTTATATAATTCAGCCTTTGTGATTGATAAAGGTCAGCTTATTGCCCGCCGTGATAAGGTTGCGCTTCCTAATTATGGCGTTTTTGATGATAAGCGTCATTTTGCACAAGGGGCATTAAAAGGCCCTGTCATGGTGCGCGGCGTGAAACTCGGCCTTGCGATTTGCGAGGATATCTGGTGGCCAGATGTGTGCGAGACACAAGCAGAGAGTGGGGCTGAAATGCTTGTCTCTTTGAATGCCTCCCCCTTTGATCAGGATAAAACAGATAGCCGCATGATGCATGCTATCGCGCGTATGACAGAGACAGATTTGCCATTCATCTATGTGAATATGGTTGGCGGGCAAGATGAGCTTGTGTTCGATGGTGGCTCATTTGCGGTGAATTTAAAAGGCCAGCTTGCGGCACAATTGCCACAGATGAATGAGGCGGTCTCTTTGGTCCATTGCCAGCAAACACTTGGCGCACCTTTTGTGTTAACAGGACAGATTTCACCACCGGAAGAGGGGCTGTCACTGATTTATCGCGCACTGATGCTTTCTATTCGTGATTATGTGACGAAAAACGGGTTTCCGGGAGTCGCGCTTGGCCTATCTGGCGGGATTGATTCAGCACTTGTGGCGATATTGGCTGTTGATGCGCTTGGCCCTGAGATGGTGCGCTGTTTAATGCTTCCGTCAGGCTATACGGCTGATATTTCAAAATTTGATGCTGATGATATGGCGGCGCGTCTTGGTATCCGTATTGATACGCTTCCCATTGGCCCTGGTATGGCGGCAGTTGATGAGATGATGGCGCCACTTTTTGCTGGAAAAGAGCCATCTGTTACAGAAGAAAATATTCAGTCACGCATTCGCGGTCTGCTGTTGATGGCGCTGTCGAATGAATATGGCAATATGGTGCTAACAACAGGTAATAAATCAGAATATGCCGCAGGCTATGCCACCTTATATGGGGATATGT
>WTHV01000228.1 GCA_011525265.1 Alphaproteobacteria bacterium
TGCTATGACTGGCCGTGCTGTCTGTGTTGGCGAGGGCGTTATAATCGGTGCCCTACCATAAGCTGTGGCAATGATACCCTCACGCCATGATTTACGTGAATAGTCAGGCCAATTGGGAAACAACGCACCGCTTAGGGGATAAATTCGTAACCTGCCCGTAAAATGCGCCTGATAAGATAGCGGCACTCTTGGCATCTGATCAATTGTGGCACGCATAATGCCATCAACCTCTTTTGTATCAATGCGCACATCATCAAGCCATAGGCGCGCACGCCCCTTGCCCTGTCTTTCATGCTTTATGATGACGGCCTCAACCACCGCCTCACGCGACTCAGTCATCAAACGCACCTGATGATGATAGGCTTCAAAATAATGTGCCGCACATCCAGCCATAAAGGCTGTTATGCCCATTATCGCAAATGAAGTGCAGTGATGTTGACGGCAAATCACGATACATAAAGCGCCACAAAACAATAAGACAACAGCCAAATGCCAGACTATAAGACTGTCGCTTACCAGCACACCAAGAAGAAGCGCAGCACTTATAACCAAGGGCGGCATATCTCGTCTTTTGCGCTGTTTCTTGCTATCATGATGCGCGATAGGATGAGTTTCTAATGGAAGATTTGTCATTTATGCGCTACATCCTTGATAGATTTTTGCCCCTCATAAGGGCCCTCACATCAATTCTGATAGAGAAATGGTTAAATTATCATGAGCGTCATCACACGTTTTGCCCCCTCACCGACTGGTTTTCTGCATATTGGCGGTGCGCGCACAGCGCTTTTCAATTATGTCTTTGCCAAGGCGCATGGCGGGCAATATCTCCTGCGCATTGAAGATACAGATAAAGCACGCTCCACTGATGAAGCGATTGAGGCAATATATGATGGTCTTAACTGGCTCGGCCTTGGCGGTGATGCGCCTGCGGTGATGCAATCTGAGGGCGCGGCACGCCATAAAGAGGTAGCAGAACAACTTATGGCAAATGGCAATGCCTATAAATGCTATTTGAGTGAGGATGAGTTGACATCGCTTCGTGAAGACGCACGTGCCACCGGTGCGGCTGTTCGCTCACCCTGGCGCAATAAGTCTGATGCTGATGCCCCTGAAGGCGCATCTTATGTTGTGCGATTAAAAATGCCTGATGAAGGTGCCATTGCCATTAATGATCTTGTCCAAGGCCATGTTGAGGTTTTGGCAACACAGCTTGATGATATGGTTATTCTGCGCTCTGACGGCTCACCTGTTTATATGTTGGCAGTTGTCGTTGATGATCATGATATGGGCATCACGCATATTATCCGCGGTGATGACCACCTCAATAACGCCTTTCGCCAGAAGATGGTTTATGAGGCACTAGGCTGGGATGTGCCAAGCTTTGCCCATATTCCCCTTATTCACGGTGCAGATGGGGCAAAATTATCAAAGCGTCATGGAGCGCTTGGTGTTGATTCCTATCGTGATGAGGGCTTTTTGCCAGAAGCGATGGCCAATTACCTCATGCGCCTTGGCTGGTCACATGGTGATGAAGAATATTTCACAATGGCCCAAGCAATTGAATGGTTCGATATTAACAAGGTCGGCAAGGCACCCTCACGCTTTGATACTGACAAGTTAAAGTCAGTGAACCACCATCACATGCGTCAAGCACCTGCTGAGGGGCGTATCAGCGCTATTTTGGCCAATTATGATGAGACAAAGCTATCAGTCGATGCCCATGACAGGCTCAATAGCTTGCTACCGCTTCTAACAGACAGAGCCCAAACACTCATCGAATTGGTACAAGGGCAAGACTACATCGTCTATGATGGCGCCCCTGAGGTACAAGAGGATGCAAGACCCTTCTTAACAGACGAAACTTGCGCCATTTTGACAAAATTTGCAGATGCTCTGCCAGAGGTGGTTCGTGATTTAGACCATCTAAAAGAGGTCATGTCAGCCTTTCTTGAGGCTGAAGGCCTAAAGATGAAGCATATTGGCCTGCCCCTTCGTGCAGCTTTAACTGGCACCAAGGGTTCACCCTCTATCAC
>WTHV01000155.1:0-9364 GCA_011525265.1 Alphaproteobacteria bacterium
CATTGCGCAAAGATAATACAGGCTATGATTTAAAACAGCTTTTTATCGGCGGTGAAGGCACACTTGGTATTATCACAGCCGCATCGTTAAAATTATTTCCCAAGCCGCAAGCGAAAGCCACGGCCATTGCCTCCATCACATCACCGCAAGCAGGTGTAACGCTCCTGAACGCCCTAAGAAGCGCATCAGGTGACCTTGTCGAGGCCTTTGAGTTAATGCCGCATGATATTTTTGCTATTGTTGAAAAACAATTTCCCAATCTTGCCTGCCCAATAAAGCCTATTCCACAATTTGCCATTTTGATGGAAATTGCCTCTTCAGATAAAGAGATGGGGCGGGTAGCTAGTGATGGCACTGTGCCTATTATTCAAAAGCTTGAACAGTTCTTGGCCAATGCCTTTGAAGATGAGATGATCCAAGATGCGGTTATTGCCCAAAATGAAACACAGCGCGATGCCTTATGGGCTATTCGCGAAAATGCCCCTGAATCCACCAAGCGAGAATCAAAGCCTGTCAATACTGATATCTCTGTCACCTTGTCTGATTTAAGCCAGTTTTATGAGGCGGCAAGCGTTTATGTAAAAGAGGTTGATGCACAAGCGCGCATTTGTGGCTATGGCCATATGGGCGATGGCAATATCCATTTCAATGTGGTTGAGCGGCTAGGCGGCGACCCTGAATGGGCAGGCAAAAGAGATGCTATTTTTGCCGCCATTTACAAAGCCCTTTTCGAGGTCAACGGGTCTATCAGTGCCGAACATGGCATCGGCGCAATGAAGGTAGAACAATTGGCAGAGGTCAAAGACCCTGTGGCTCTTGCGACCATGCGCGCTATTAAACAAACGCTCGACCCAAAAGGCCTGTTAAATCCAGGCAAGATAATCGGAAACGAATTGCAAAAAGGATGACCAATCATGAAAGAGACTGCCATTCCCAAAATTTTGCATTTTTGGTTTGAAGAGATAACACCCCAGCAATGGTTTAAAAAAGATGATGCCTTTGACAATCTGTTAAAAGATCGCTTTGGCAAATATGTGGCTGATGCGCTAGGGGGGCGCCTTGATAGTTGGGCGGGCACCAAAGAAGGCACGCTTGCCTTAATCCTTTTACTTGATCAGATGACACGCAACATTTACCGTGATACCCCGCTTGCCTTTGCTGGTGATGAGATGGCAGTGGCTCATGCCTTGCGCGCAGTGGATAAGGGCTATCTTGATAGCACGCCAACCGCTCAAAATAATTTCATGCTTATGCCGCTGATGCATAGTGAGGATATGACAATCCATGCCCGTGCAGAGCCATTATTTGCGCAATTCACCTCTGAGATGACGCAAAATTTTCTTCGCAAACATACTGTGATTATCAGGCGCTTTGGCCATTACCCGCATCGCAATGACATTCTAGGGCGGCCATCAACAGAAGAAGAAATCGCCTTTCTAAAAGAACCTAATTCATCTTTTTAAGCGCGCCTAACTCTTGATAAACACGGCGCGGCGAAAGGCTGTTTAGGTCATCTGATGCAAGATAATGGGCTTTTGCGCCTTGTGGTGCTGACATGGCAGGGTTGGTATCAGGGCCCATCAGCATTAAGGTCAGCGCACCTGTTTTAGCACCAAGAAAGACAGGGCCGCTATCATTGCCCACAATTGCGTCTGCCTTGGCACAAAGACTGGCAAGCTGTGCCAAATTTGTTTGCCCCATAAGATTAACTGCACCTGCACAATCGCGCGCAATCTCATCACAGGCGCTTGCATCAACCTTTGTGCCAATAATCACAGGTAAAACCCCATTCTCAAGCATCAGATTCGCTAGCATAGCATAATGGGCGGCTGGCCATCTCTTTGATGGCTTGGCAGGCGAACAGCCCGGCATAAGCACGCCATAGGGCACATCAAAAGAAAGGCTATTAGATGTATCATTGTTATCGGCAAGGAAAGAGAGATCTCCTGCGATTTTTGGCGCACCAAGCATGGTTGCGGCTGTCAGCATTCGCTCTGCATTATTCACATCTGTAAAATCTGGATAAGCATCAGAACAGCCCTTGGCAGTCCCAAGCCATCTTTGCCCATCTGGTGCAAAATATTTGTGATAAATGGCCGTGCGCTTGGAGCATTGTAAATCAATGATGCAATCAAAATCACTCTGGAACAATTTATTCAGCGCGCCCAATTTCCAAAATTGATAAAATGGCGCACGCTCATCAACTACAACCTTATCAAAATAAGGCATAGAGCGCATAAGCCCTGCAAAAGGGGGGCTTGTTAAAATAGTGATATGGGCCGTCTCATCAAACGCACGGATACTTGAAAAAGCATCAATTCCTTGGATAATATCGCCCAACGCGCCATGCTTTATTATCAATAATCTTTTCATGGTACGCCCAATCCTAACCTTGTTCCCCGCCTCTTACATGAGGGGCGCGCTTTTTTGTAAATATAGCGTTTCTTTACAACAACTACCAAGCGCGATATACCAAAAAGACGTTGCAAGCAGGGTATTTTGCAATATGACCTAGCACGCTATGCCACTATCCCTAGCGTTTTTAAACCAAATTGCGTTTAGCCAAGCGAAGTAAGATATGTCACAAAGTCATGCGTTAAAAATAGACCTGCTTTTACCCTATAAGGAACGCTTTACCGCGCAAAATTCTGGCGCTGTTTCAACTGTGACCTATGAGCTGGCGCGCCAATTACAACAAACGGATAATCAAGAGCTGACAATCTTTGCCACAGATGTCGCAACCCCAAAGGAAGATGTCACATTTCAGGGGTTAACACCGCGCTATAAAGTCTGGCAATCACGCAATATCAGTTTTGCAAACAGCTATCTTGACCATATAGAAAAGCGCGCCTATCAGCCTGATATTATTGAAGTGCATGGCAGGCCACAAATCGCACATTATATCGCGCGTAAACGCCCTGATTTAGCTGTTATTCTCTATCTTCATAATGATGCGCGTACCATCAGAGGGGCGAAAACAGTACAACAGAGAGACGCACTATCTGAGAGCCTTGCCGGCATCATCTCGATCACCCATTATGTGAAATCATGTTTTCTTGATGGTCTTGGGGATGAGGCAAATTATAAAGCCCGTCACCTTGTCAATCATTTGGGCGTTGATAGGCGCCTCGCAAAACCTACAAAGCGTCAAAAACAAATCTTCCTTGCAGGACGAATGGTGCCTGAAAAAGGCTTTTTAGAAGCCTGCAAAGGCGCCCTGCCTGTCTTGATGGCACATCAGGAATGGTCTATTTGCCTTGCAGGTGGCAAGGATTTTACCACCGACACACTTACCACCTACGAAAAAGAGATACAGCGCCTTCTTTCACCATTAGGAGAGCGTGCCAAATTTTTAGGGCATCAACCGCGCGATGCTGTGCGCCACTATCAAGAGACATCTGAGATTTGCATCGTGCCGTCCTTGTGGCAAGAACCAGGCGGGCTGACTGTGCTAGAAGCACTTGCGGCAGGCAGTGCCCTTATCACAACCAATCGGGGCGGCATCCCTGAATTTGCAAAAGACATGGCGATTATCGTTGATAACGGCTATCCCACTGATTTTGAACAAGCGATAAGAACGCTTGTGGAAAACCCAAAGGCCCGTAAATCACTTCAACAAACCGCTTGGAACACTTACGATTTTGACGCGGCCAAGATGGCACAAAGAGCCGCGCAATTTAGGCATGAATTGGCTGGGCTAAGACGACGATAAATATCAGACTACTTGTCGCGCAATAATTTACATTAACCGCTAATTAATGATAAGAAGAATAAGGTACTTTTTCATTAACAGCCCCTATTAAAGGCTTGTCATTTATGATGTTCTCTTTCCAGCGCCCTATTCACCATGTCCGCGTTTTTGCTGCATTCATTATTTGTCTTTTTTTGACAAACCATGCCCTCGCGCAAGATAACCCTGTGCAATTTGAAGCTGATAAGGTGGAGACAAATCAAGAGGCAGGCATTTTAACCGCCACAGGTAATGTTATCTTGATACAAGATGGCGATGAATTGCGCGCGGACACGGTGGAATATGACCGCAAGACAAAGCGCGCTATTGCCAAAGGGCACGTTATCTATAAAACCGCAGATGGTGCCACCCATATGAGTGACTATCTCGACCTAAGTGATAATTTTAAAGAAATTTTTGCCGAACCAATGATTTCTGAAATGGCTGATGGGTCGCGCTTCACAGCAGAAGTTGCGTCTGGCAATTTTGATGTCAAAACTGAAATGCAAAGCACAAGTTTTACCCCCTGTAATTGTGATTATGAGGCGGGTGAGAAACCGATTTGGGACCTGCGCGCTACAAAGACCACCCATAATAAACAAACCAGCACCATTATTCATGAAAATGTGCGTATGCATATTTTTGGCCTACCTGTATTCTACCTGCCTGTTTTGGCACATCCTGATTGGACAGTTGACCGCAGAACAGGTTTCCTTGCGCCATCGGTACATTATTCCTCATCAGAAGGCGCGACACTATCAACGCCTTACTACAAGACGCTTGGCCCTTCGGCAGATATCACATTACGTCCCTATCAGTTTCAGCATCGCGGTAACGCCTTACATAGCATCTATCGTGAAAAAACAGATTATTCAGATTTAACTGCCAATATCTATATCGCAAATGTAAATACCTTTAAAAAAGAGCGCGAAAATGTTGGAGCGATTGACCTGTTGCATCAAACAGATGTTGGCGATGGGTGGAATGTCAATACACGGCTTATCCGGACCTCTCAAGATACGTTTTTGCGTCGTTATAAATTCAATTCAAGCTATAACCTCAAAAGCGCGGTTACCGCGGATCGTATCAAAGAAGATCGCTATTACCTTGTAGAGGCCTCTGATTTCCAAGGCTTGCGCAGTACAGATACACCAGATAAAGAGCCATCTATATTACCTCATATTTACTATGAGAGCTATCAGCCCGGCTTCCGCGGCAATCAAGAGATAAGAACAGAGGTCTCTGCTATTCAAGTTGCCAATGATGAAGGGCATGATATGACCCGTTGGTCTAGTGATATCAGCATAGAGGATGAAGTCACATTCCTAAACGGCTTTCTTGATACACAAGTTGGGGTCATGTCATCGATTTATGATATTAAGAAAAAGACTTCTGAAAGCGCTCATGATGGTGAAATAGGCCAAGCAAACCCCTATGTCTCACTTGATTGGCGCGCACCTGTTGCGGCTGTGGCTGATTTTGGCATTGTAATGCTAGAGCCACGTGCAAAAATCACCTATATTGGCGGCGCCGACCGCACAGATGAGGTGCCAAATAGAGATGCGGCTGATTTCCGTCTTGATGAATCGAATTTGTTTATAACACACCGTCATCAAGGTAAAGATTTCGTCTTGCCAGGCACAAGAGCTGACATTGGGCTATCAGCCCTTGCAGACCAGACAATATTTGGTGAGGTTAACGGCTTTGCTGGCGTATCAAGACGCCTTGAGGGTGATACAACAACAGGGCTGACAACAGGCAATAATCGTAACTATTCTGATTATGTTGCAAGCCTATCATTAAAGCCCTCAGATGATCTTTCTCTAAGCTGGTCTGGACGCGCTGATTCAAAGAGTTTTGAGCTAAATGAATCACGAACAAATTTGAAATGGCGCTATAAATCAACTAACTTATCAGTTGAGCATGCCCAATTATCAAAAGCCCATTTTAAATCAGAGACCACTGACAGAGAGGTGCTTTCTGTTGCCCTTGAACAGAAATTGCCAGATGGCTGGGTTGGCAAAGCAAAACAGACATGGGATCTCTCAAATGGTAAGTCAGAGCGGGACGAAACACGCTTCACATTGGCATGGACAGGCGGCTTTCAAGATTGTTTGACATTGTCACTTGATTATCAGAGAGACGCCTCATCTGACCGCGATATTCCGCGCAAAGATGAAGTGTTCCTTGTCCTGAACTTCAAATATCTTGGCGCGATCAGCCAATCTGATTTTCAGGAAAATTAGAGCGTTAGATAGTCGCAACCATAACAACAGCGACCGCGATGATTGAGCCGCCTGTTATGCGGTTCATCAAACGCGCGCCTTCTTCACTTTTGATCAGCTGAAAAATGCGATCTGCCCCAAACGCATAGACAACACAACCTGCAAACAGCATAGATGCAATTGTGACCATTGTGATCACAGCATCAATCATAGATAAGTTCGTTAAATCTATAAATTGCGGCAAGAATGATAGATAGAAAACCATCACCTTCGGGTTGGTACCACTAATTGCAATCCCTGCGCCAAGCGTTTGCGCAATGGTGCGGTTCTTTGCTGATTCAAGGCGGCGTGCCTCTTCTTTCAATAAGGGCGGTGCCACCCATTGATTATACCCCACATAGGCAAGGAACCCTGCACCAACAACGCGGACATAGACCATATAAGGCGCAATAATATCAGCGATTGTATGGAGTGATGCCAAGACCGCAATCAAATAGATAAAGTCACCCATCATCAAGCCAAGACCAAGCAATAAGCCTGCCCCAATACCACGTGCCATTGTGCGTGATAACAGCGCCACAATTCCCGGCCCCGGTGTTACGACAAAAATAAAGGTGGCAACGGCCAATGCAATAATCGTGCTAAATGTCATAAAACTCGCCTAATGATATTCCCATTGTCACATCATGACGCCATGCCAAAATGCCTGATGGGTATAAAGGCTTATCTTAATTTTGCCTAGCGATATTCTGGATTAGGAAAATCAAAGCGGCAACCAGCATCCCAAGATGCCCGTTGATTACCATGGGCAGGAAGGCCGCCGCTACGCTTTAACAGAGCTGCCATATGCATTAAATTCCATGTCATAAAGGTGGTGTTACGATTGGTGAAATCATTCTGCAAACCACCTGAACCTTCATCAAGATATGACGGGCCAGGACCTGCCTCACCTATCCATCCGGCATCTGCTTGAGGGGGGATAGTATAGCCAATATGTTGAAGCGCATATAGCATCGACATAGCACAATGCTTTACACCATCTTCATTACCCGTGATAAGGCATCCGCCAACCTTGCCATAATAGGAATATTGCCCTTGGTCATTGAGATTACCTGAAGAGGAATAAAGGCGTTCGACAACTTGGGTGCAAACAGATGATTTCTCGCCCAGCCAAATCGGTGTACCAAGCACCAAAATATCAGCTTGTTCAACAAGGGTATAAATTTCTGGCCAATCATCTTTATCAAAGCCATGCTCTGTCATATCAGGCCACACGCCGGGGGCAAGCTGAAAATCTACAGGGCGCAGAATATCCACATGAACATTCTTTCGCCGCATGATCTCTGCCGAAATATCCACAAGCCCATTGGTATGTGATAACTCTGGGGAACGCTTTAACGTGCAATTTAAAAATAACGCACGCAAATCGGAGAAGTCAAAATCGCCGCTTTTGCAAATTTCATCTTGTTTGGGTGAGAGCATAGCCATGGTTCCTTTGCATACAGAAAACTCAGCTATGGTGGCGATGATTAACCTTTTAAGTCAACTAGGCGATGTCTGCCTTACATAGCGGTGATGTCATAGATGATGAAGCCATCACCAGCGTCATTTTTGACAAAATGATAGGCATCTTTGCTGAAATCCTCAGTAAAACTTGCCTCAAAACCATTAATGGTTTTACCAATTTCACCTTCTAAGAACAACCACGCATCTCTGCCATATTCTTCTAGTGAGGTCTGTTTATCTGCATCATCTTCAAACTCAACCACACCGCCTGATGGCAAATCGTCAGTTGGGTCAACATAATCAATATTGCGAACATAAATATTCATCTTATCGCATCCTTTATTGCCTTATCACTCCTGCCCTATCATAGCAGAGACAATAGGCCTGAGATAAAAAAACGGCCAACCCAAGGGCTGGCCGCAATTACTATTTAAACCGTGAATAACCGCTTAGCTGTTAAGGTCAAAACGGTCAAGATCCATGACCTTGTTCCATGCTGCGATGAAGTCAGAGACAAATTTGTCCCCATTATCATCTTGTGCATAGACCTCAGCCAAGGCACGCAATTCTGAATTGCTACCGAACACAAGGTCGATACGGCTGGCATTGCGCACAACCTCACCAGTTGAGCGGTCTTTGGCTTCATAGCTATTTGCGCCTGTCGCTGTCCAGCTCACTGACATATCGAGCAAAGTCTTGAACCAGCTATTATCAAGCTTTGTGCCATCTGACCAGATACCTGCGCCTGTTGCACTGATACCCATGGCACGCATACCGCCCACAAGAACTGTCATCTCAGCAGGTGTAAGCTGTAATAGCTGTGCCTTATCAAGCATCATTTCTTCAGGGCTAACGGCAAAGACAGTTTCTGAATAGTTGCGGAACCCATCTGCGCGTGCTTCAAGGTGAGCGAATGATTCAACATCTGTATGCTCTTGCGTCGCATCACCGCGCCCTGTTGATACAGCCACAGTCTGGCCAGAAGCCATCTCAATGCCTGCCGCACCGCCAAGCACAATCACATCAGCCACACTGGCATTATGTGATGAGGCAATCGCGTCATAAATACCCAAGACCTTTGAGAGCTGATCTGGCTTATTCACTGCCCAGCCATTCATTGGTGCCAAGCGAATACGTGCGCCATTAGCACCGCCGCGCTTGTCTGAGCCACGGAATGATGAGGCAGATGCCCAAGCAGTCTCAACCATCTCTTGCAGAGATAGGCCAGAATCCTTAATAGCCGATTTAATGGCAGATGCTTGGCTATCGCTCAACGCTTTGCCTGCTGGGATAGGGTCTTGCCAAATATAATCAGCCTCAGGGTAATCACCTGCGGCATAATTTGTTTTTGGCCCCATATCACGATGTAACAGTTTGAACCAAGCTTTGGCAAATGCTTCGCCAAATGCCTCTGGGTCATTGACAAATTTATCACCAATCGCGCGATAGGCTGGGTCCATCTTCAGAGCCATATCAGCTGTTGTCATCATTGGTGTGACTTTACCGCTACCATCCACTTCTGGTGCCATATGCTCTTCAGCTAGATCGACAGGATGCCAGATATGTGCACCTGCAGGGCTCTTAGTCAGTTCCCACTCATAATTGTACAATAGCTCAAGATAGCCCATATCCCATTTTGTTGGGTTGGCTGTCCATGGGCCTTCAATGCCAGATGTAATTGTATCAACACCTTTGCCAGTACCATGGCTGCTTTCCCAACCAAAGCCTTGGGCTTCAATTGGTGCGCCTTCGGGTTCTGCACCAACTGCACTTGCAGGCCCGTTACCATGGGCTTTACCAAATGTATGACCACCTGCGACAAGCGCAAAAGTCTCTTCATCATTCATTGCCATACGGCCAAATGTCTCACGAATATCTTGTGCTGATAAAAGCGGGTCTGGGT
>WTHV01000155.1:9464-22134 GCA_011525265.1 Alphaproteobacteria bacterium
GCCATACGGCCAAATGTCTCACGAATATCTTGTGCTGATAAAAGCGGGTCTGGGTTCGCGTTTGGCCCTTCTGGGTTAACGTAAATCAAGCCCATCTGCACGGCAGCAAGCGGATTTTCAAGATCTTGTCTTGTATCACCATAACGGTTATCGCCAAGCCATGTATCTTCGGCACCCCAATAGATGTCTTTTTCTGGATGCCAGATATCTGGACGGCCAAGGGCTGTACCATGATTTGGACCGCCCATTGATTCCACGGCCACATTACCAGCGACAATCAGCAAATCTGCCCATGACAGCTTATTGCCGTATTTTTGCTTGATCGGCCAAAGAAGGCGGCGCGCCTTATCAAGGTTGCCATTATCAGGCCAAGAGTTCAAAGGGGCAAAACGCTGTGCGCCTGTTCCCCCGCCACCACGGCCATCACCTGTGCGATATGTACCTGCGGCGTGCCATGTCATGCGAATGAAGAATGGGCCATAATGACCATAATCAGCAGGCCACCACTCTTGAGAATTTGTCATAAGCACTTCTAGGTCAGCTTTCAGCGCCTTCATATCAAGCGTCTTGACCAAGGCCGCATAATCAAAACCTGCACCAAGCGGATTTGATTTTGAATCATGCTGGCGCAAAATATCAAGGTTTAGCGCATTCGGCCACCAATCAACATTTTCAGTGCCTGACTGTGATGTTGTCACACTGCCATGCATCACAGGGCATTTGCTTATTTCATTCATGAAACTCTCCAGAGTTGAGACGTTAGAATTCTTGGATAATCACTGTCTTTTTGCCCAATGGCCAAAAGCAGTGCTGTATCGATAAAAATATCGATCTAGACCTGCATAAGTCAAGCCATTTGGTGAAGTTTTCAGAGCTGTTTTCCACCTATTGGATGAGGGGAAAACGAGGGTCAGGCATAGGCTAGTTTCGTTAGCTTCAACCTGCCCCCCTACTCCACCGTCACAGACTTGGCCAAATTTCTTGGTTGGTCGACATCTGTGCCTTTTTCGGAAGCTGTCAGATAGGCCAAGATTTGCATTGGCAGGGTTGTGATGAAAGGCATCAGATACTCCCCGCAATCTGGCAAGCGGCAGGTATGGGTTGCGAAATCAACATCATCTGCGACAGACTCTGCGGCAAACAAGATAATTGTTGCACCTCGTGCTTGGGCTTCTTTTAAGTTCGAAATCACCTTTGGCGCAAGCGCATCTGACCCCAGCAAGCTGATAACAGGCAGCCCATCTTCAATAAGGGCGATTGGCCCATGTTTCATCTCACCCGCGGCAAACCCTTCTGCATGAACATAAGAGAGCTCTTTGAGCTTTAAGGCGCCTTCAAGGGCAATCGGAAACAGGCTGTCACGTCCTAAAAATAGGCATGATGATACCCGCGCCAAATCATGTGCCACAGGGCGCAATTCATCAAATAAGGAAAATGTCTTGCCAACCATTGATGGCAGGCTTTTCATCTCTTCATGCAAGGCGCTTGCCTCATCAGGTGAGAGGGCACCATTGGCACGCCCAATCGCGATTGCTAACGCCAAAAGGGCTGTTAATTGGGCGATAAAGGCTTTGGTAGAGGCCACACCAATTTCTGGCCCTGCTCTTGTTGGCAGGATGGCATCTGCTTCTCTTGCGATGGTGCTATGATCTACATTGACAAGCCCAATCGTGCTAAGGCCTTGCTCTTGTGCGTAACGCATCGCCATAAGCGTATCAAGGCTTTCGCCTGATTGAGAGATGGCAATCGCATGTGTCAAATGAGATGAGACAGGCGCACGATAGCGATATTCAGACGCCACCTCCACATTAACAGGCACACCGGCAAGGCGTTCAATCCAATAGCGCGCCACTTGACCAGCATAATTTGATGTACCAGCGGCCAGAAAGACAATGCCCTTAATCTGTTGTAATTGCTCATCGGTCAGGCCAGCTGTTAAGGCACCCGCATCATCTGTCATAGCAGCGAGCGTATGGGTAATCGCATCAGGCTGTTCATGGATTTCCTTTTCCATGAAATGGCGATACCCCCCTTTTGATACAAGTCCAGGACTAGCGGCAACAATCACTTCCTCGCGGTTCACAAGATTATGATCGCCATCATAAATTTCTGCCCCCTCTTGACGAATAATCGCATAATCATTGTCTTTGAGGTAAATCACACGCCTTGTTTGTTCTGACATTGCCATCGCATCAGAGGCCACAAAACAAGCATCCTCACCCACCCCAATTGCCAATGGCGAGGCATTACGCGCCACAAGCAAGCAGTCAGGAAAATCCTTGGTGATAATCGCAAGTGCATAGGCACCATCAAGCTCTTCAAGCACCGCACGCAACAGCGCGGCTGGCTTATCATATGTTTTCAGTTTTTCAACAACCAGATGGCCAATCACTTCACTATCTGTATCAGAGACAAAGTGATACCCTTGCGCACTCAGCGTCTCGCGCAATTCACGGTAATTCTCGATAATGCCATTATGAACCACCACAACATTATCTGATGATGTGTGCGGATGTGCGTTAAGATGCGTAACACCACCATGTGTGGCCCATCTTGTATGACCAATGCCGCTTGTCCCAGACACTGTGTGCTGTGCCATCTTATCGGTAAGATTTTTGAGCTTGCCAACAGCTTTTTCAACAAAGATGCTATCCCCATTCAGCAAAGCGATGCCAGAGCTATCATAGCCGCGATATTCAAGACGCTTTAAGCCTTCCAGCAAAATATCTGCGCTATCACCTGTCCCAATATGTCCGACAATTCCACACATAAAATACCCTTTTGGAATAACTTTGCTAACCTAGCGCATCACGCCTTGAATCTCTTCTTTACAGTCATAACGAAATTCTCTCACCAGTGCCAGTGTGATGTTGAATTCTTTTGAAAAATCATATGGCTAGGCCTATAATTAGAGCCATGATGACTGAGACAAAATTTACGAGCTTTATTCTTGCGGCAGGCCATGGAACACGTATGCGCTCCGATCTGGCAAAACCACTTCACAAAATTGGTGCCAAGCCAATGCTTGGATGGGTGATTGAAACAGCCCATGCCGCAGGTAGCAATGCTGTTTGTGTGGTAACAGCGCCCCATCATAATGATATTGAGGCCTATCTTCAAAGCGCCTATTCAAGCGTTACAGCTGTAAAGCAAAAAGACGCACTTGGCACAGGCCATGCCGCCCAAACAGCCTTATCAGCGATTGGCACACAAAACCAACCAGTGCTTGTGCTTTTTGGTGACACGCCGCTTATCACGGCAGAAACCTGCCAAAGGCTGGCAGATGAGATAGCACAAGGTGCAGATGTCTGTGTGCTTGGCTTTGAGACAACAACGCCAACAGGCTATGGTCGCCTTGTTAAAGATGACCAAGGCCAGCTGAGTGCCATTATTGAAGAAGCTGATGCAGATGAGGCACAAAAAGCGATTAGACTTGTAAATGCCGGTGTGATGGCGTTCTCTGCCGAGATGGCTGATGAGCATCTTGCAAGCCTGACAAATGATAATGCCCAAGGTGAATATTACCTTACCGATATGGTAGCGATTGCTGTTGCGAATGAGAAAAAAGTCACCAGTGTGACAGCACAATCTGATGAAGTGCAAGGCGTTAATAGCCGCGCTGATCTTGCCAAAGTAGAAGCCGCCTTGCAGGGGCGTTTGCGTGATGCCGCCATGGCAATGGGCGTCACTTTGCAAGCGCCTGAGACTGTTTTCTTATCATCTGATACCATTTTTGAAAAAGACTCAATAATCGAGCCTCATGTTGTGATTGGGCAAGGTTGCACAATCAAGCAAGGTGCTTGTATCAGAGCTTTCTCTCACCTAGAGGGCGCTGTTATTGGCAAAGATACGATCATTGGCCCCTATGCGCGCCTGCGCCCGGGGGCAGTGCTTGCTGATAACGTCAAAATTGGGAATTTTGTGGAGATCAAGAAGGCCATTCTTGACGATGGCGCAAAGGTCAATCACCTCTCTTATATCGGTGATGCCACCATCGGCGCAGGTGCAAATATTGGTGCGGGTACGATAACCTGTAATTATGATGGCTATGATAAATTCAAGACACAGATTGGCAAAGGGGCATTTATTGGCTCAAACACAGCGCTTGTTGCTCCTGTCAGTGTGGGAGATGGTGCGATAATTGGCGCAGGTTCAACTATTACCAAAGATGTCACATCAGATGACCTTGCTTTGACAAGAGCACCGCAGAAAATAGTGCCGCAAGGTGGCGCAAAATTCCGAAGCCGCAAAAGCAAATCTTAAGGACAATAATATGAGTGTGGAAGTATGAATGTGAGTGCAAGCAACGCGGCCATCTATCTTGATGATATTTGCGGTCAACATATTCTTGTCATTGGTGATTTAATGCTCGACCGCTTTATTGATGGCACTGTGGAGCGCATCTCACCAGAAGCCCCTGTGCCCATTTTAAGCAAAAGCAGCACCCATACTATGCCAGGTGGTGCGGCGAATGTTGCGCGCAATATTTGCCAGCTTGGGGCGACTTGCACCCTTATCGGCATCACAGGCGCTGATAAAGCAGCAGAAGAGCTAAGAGACGCGCTAGATAATGTAGCAGCCCTATCATATCGCCCTATAACATCATCACAACGCCCGACCACCACAAAGACACGCTTTCGCTCAGGCGCTCAGCAAATTATGCGCCTTGATGAGGAAATCACCTCTGCCCTTTCAGATAAAGATAGCGCAAAGCTTATCGACATAAGCGATGAAGAAGTCAAAAATGCGGCTGTGATTATCTTGTCTGACTATGCAAAAGGATGCCTGACAAAAAAGGTCATTAGCCACATTATCGACCTTGCAAAAGACCATGATATTCCAGTTATCATTGACCCCAAATCAGACGATTTTTCCCTTTATCGCGGCGCCTATCTTGTGACGCCAAACCTCTCAGAGCTTATCACTGCAACAGGCCTCACAGATACAGATGATGCCGCAATCCAAAATGCCGCAAATGGCTTACGCACTGCGCATGAGATTGATAATATCCTGACCACCCTATCTGCCAGAGGTATGCGCCTTGATGGTGATAATATTGCGGCACATACCCCCTCTTTGACCAAAGATGTGTTTGATGTCTCAGGAGCAGGCGATACGGTAGTCGCCGCCATAGCTTGCGCCATTGCTGCCTCAGCGCCGCTAACCGACGCTATGATTTTAGCCAATCACGCGGCGAGCATTGTGGTATCAAAGCCTGGCACTGCTGTCTGTTGTGCTGGTGAACTCATCGCCTCTTGCGCCAAAGAGCATGAGGTCAAATCAACCTTAGATGATCATCAGCAGATGATTGCCACATGGCGCGAACAAGGTCAGCGCATTGGTTTTACCAACGGGTGCTTTGACTTGCTTCACGCCGGCCATATGCATAGCCTGCGCGAGGCGCGCAAACATTGTGATAGACTTATCATCGCGGTTAATTCAGATAGGAGTGTGGCCAAACTCAAAGGCCCTTCACGCCCTATTCAAAAGCAAGATACCCGCGCATTTGTGCTAGGCCATCTGCCCTATTGTGATGCCGTTATCATTTTTGATGAACAGACACCTCTTACTCTAATTGAAGCGATTAGCCCTGACAGGCTCATTAAGGGCGGTGATTATAAGCCAGAAGAGATTGTGGGCGCTGATCATGTCCGCAAAAAAGGCGGCGATGTCGTGACCATTGACTTATTAAATGGTCATTCCACCACCGCCTTTTTATCACAATAAGGCAAGGGTTTTAACAGGCTGCCTAATCTTCAGCCGCCATCCCTTTTTCCATATATTCAATATCTTCTGATGGTAATGCCTTATCAGATAAGGTTGCCTCAAAAGCTTGAAGACGCTTATAGATCGAAATCAATTCAATGATTGTCGTCCAGCTATTGACCAAAAATTGGAACGAATTTGATACTTGTCCAAAGGCTGAGAGAATTTGAGTCATGATACCAAAGGTAATCTGACCAGCCGCAATTGTTGGAATCAGGATCAACGTCGCAAATACATTATCGGTCTGCAAATATAAACCACGTGCCACATTAAAATAGGCATAGTGGAAATAGATGCGGAAATAATTGCGTCTGACATTATTGAATAGCTCGTTCAATGTCGGCGGTGTTGCGCGGTTCTCATCATCCTCGCCATAAACAAGCTCTTTACGAAAGGCGGCTTCAACACGCTGATTACGGAATTGCAAGCCTGGCAATTTAATGCCAACCACAGCAAGCAATGTGGTGCCAAATAGCGCCCACAACACAGCCGCTGTCACCAATGGTGCGGGAATAGCGCCGACAAATGGCAATTCGGTGACATGAACTGATAGGCTGAGCAAGACAGGCAAGAAGGCAAATAACGTCATCACAGAATCAACAATATTCACACCAAGCCCTTCCATAATACCTGAAAAGCGCATGGTATCTTCTTGGATACGCTGAGAGGCCCCCTCAATATGGCGTAGGCGTGCCCAGTGCGATGTATAAAAATCATTCATAGCTGTGCGCCATCTGAAGATATAGTGCGATACGAAAAAGCGTGTCAGCACATAGACAACCATCCAAATTGACGCAATTTCAAAAAACACCCCAATCAGCCCCATTAGTTCTGATACAGGAACTGTTTCTTCGCCACCTAACGCTGTTTGCAGCCGGTCATAAAAAGGGCGATACCAATTATTAATGGCAACAGAGACTTGCACACTAAAATAGGTCGAAAATAAAATGACGATTGAGCCAGCCAATGACCACCACTGCCATTTATGAGGTGATAATCGAAACCAGACGGCACAAAAAATGGCACAGATAGCCACAAAATAAAGATAAAACCACAAAAATTCTGCCGTAACAAAATAGCCTAGCCCAATGATTGGTGGCGCATCTGCTGCGGCAAAGGTAAAGCCAAGTGCAGAGCCAATTGTATCGCCAACTGTGTACCAAATGAACACCGTAAAGGCCGCCCACAGGATAGCGCTTGTGAATAATAATTTAGGTCTTGGAAAGAATGAATCAAACATAACTACTCCCAACAAATATCATCGTGACGATGAAATGAAGAAATCCTCGTCCTCTACATCATTGCTTAAAGCCATCGCATTCACAAGGCCAAGTGCGATAAATACCGTCAGCATAGCCGTTCCACCATAAGATATGAGTGGCAAAGGCACGCCCACAACAGGTACGATTCCCGTTACCATTGCGACATTTACAAAGACATAGAGGAACAACATACCGCTGATACCGGCACAAACAAGCCTGCCAAAACGATGTTGAATACGAAAGCTGAGGCGCATAATAGAGAAGAAGATCATGAAATAGACAACTAAAATAGCCAAATTACCAATAAGACCAAATTCTTCGCCAATCATGGTGAAAACAAAATCTGTTTGTTTTTCTGGCAAGTAATTTAGCTGGCTTTGCGATCCCATTAAAAACCCTTTGCCAAAAATCCCACCTGATCCTAGCGCGATTTTTGACTGCATGATTTGAAACCCTGCCCCAAGCAAATCATCACCAGGGTTAAAGAAAGTCAAAACCCGCTGCTTTTGATACTCATAGAGATTTGTCCATAAGACAGGTAAGGCTGCCATAAATACCACGAACATCGCGCTGACATAGCGAAACGGAATGCCCGCACAAAAAATAACAATAAGCCCCCCCATCAGAAGCATTAATGATGTGCCAAGGTCTGGCTGAATCAAAACCAATGCCGTTGGCACTGCGACAATGGCAAAGGCAGGAATATAAGGTAAAAAGCTATTTAATTGTTCAGGTGTTCTTGCTGAGAAATAGCGCGCTAATGCTAGGATAACTGCGAGCTTTGCAGGCTCTGAGGGCTGAAAATTCAATGGCCCTATTGCAATCCACCTCGTCGCGCCTTGCCCAAAGCCAATCGCTTGCAAGGCAATCAGGACAATCAAGGCCCCTGCATAAATAAGATAAGATGATTTAAAGATAACCCGCACAGGTACAAGCAAGATGCCTATCATCAAAATAGTACCAAAGGCCGCCCGTATTAAATGACGTTCAGCCCATGGGCTCCATGAGCCTTGGGACGCTGAGAATAAAGCCAAAGACCCCACAAGAGATAAAATCATCACACAAGCAATGGTCAGCCACGGCAAAGATACTAATCGTGTTAAGATAACCCGCATTATACACCCTTTACCTTAATTGTTTGTGCCAGAATATCTCGTGCAATTGGCGCGGCCATGGATGAGCCACTGCCCCCATGCTCCACCACCACCACAGCCGCATAGCGTGGATTTTTGCGCGGCGCATAGGCAACAAATAACGCATGATCGCGTTCTTTCCATGGGCGGTCAATATTATCAATAATGCCTGCTTCACGTTGCTCTTTGGTAATACGTTTCACCTGAACCGTGCCTGTTTTGCCTGCCAAGCCATAGTCATCAAGGTCATAGCGCCTCGCTGTACCAAGCACGCCGTTTAGCACATTTTCCATACCTGTCTTAACAATACGCAACACAGATTTTGAAATATTTAATGGGGCAAATTCAGTCTCCTGCCCCTCAGCCGCCATCAGGCGCGGCACAACTGCCTTATCACCATTGGCAAGCCGTGCTGTCATAACCGCAAGCTGCATTGGCGTTGTCAGTACAAAGCCCTGACCAATGCCTGCCACAATCGTCTCACCTGGTGTCCAGACGGTACCGCGATTTTCCTTTTTCCAATCACGATTTGGCATAATCCCTAATTTTTCAAACGGTAAATCAAGCCCTGATGGCAAGCCAAGCCCTAAGCGCTTTGCCATATCATGAATGCGATTAATCCCTACCTTGAGCGCGATATCATAAAAGAACACATCGCAAGACCGCTCCAAAGCTTGTTTTACATTCACCAATTGATGACCATCATCGAACCAACAGTGGAATTTACGGTCACCATATTCCATATGCCCTTCACATTTCACGCGCGTTGATGAGGTAATAACACCTGCCTCAAGCGCCGCTGCTGCGACCACCATCTTGAAAGTCGACCCCGGCGCATAAAGACCTGAAATAGCTCTATTTAACAAAGGCGTGCGGGGATGAGAGCTAAGGCGCTTCCAATCTCGGGTTAGGAGTCTTTCTGAGAATTGATTAGGATCATAAGAGGGCGCTGAGACCATTGAAATCACATCACCATTACGAATATCCATCACAATAGCAGCACCAGATTCCCCAGGTACAAACCGTTCTTTTTCATCTTTTAGAACCAGATTATCACCTGCGGCGAAATGAGAGCGAATTTCGTCATTTGTTGTCAAAGCTGCTTGGATATCAGCGGTGTTCGTGACGATATCATTACGCCCTTTGCGCAGCCGCTCATAGGCATAAGCCTGAATTTCCATATTCAAGGTCAGCTTGGCATCATCCCCTTGTTGTGGCTTTTTATCATTGATAATTCGCACAGCCTTGCCACGTGCATTAATCTCAATACGGTCAAGACCCGGCGCACCGCGTAAATTCTGCTCTAGCGCATATTCCACCCCAACCTTACCTGTGCGGATATAGGGCAAGCGGCTCCAGCGTGGCTCATTATCACGCTCTTTTGGCGTTACAGGTGACACATAGCCAGTAATATGCCCTGTTAGGTGGGCTTGCGGATAAATGCGGCGATAGCGCTTGGAAAATGAGACGCCATTTAACACAGGGCTTCGCACCGCAAGGCGTGATAGATCGCGCTGTGTCAGCTCATCCTTAACAGTCACAGGCATGAATTTTGGCTGAGACTCTGCCTTCTTCAAAATAGCAATCATCTCCTCATCGGGCAGATCAATCAGCATCGATAAACGCACAAGGGTTTGCTTCAAATTCCCTGAATTTAGCGGGGTGATAGACAAGGAATAGGTCTCAGTATTACCTGCCAAAAGACGGCCCTGCTCATCAAAAATACGACCCCGTGCAGGCGTCACTGACCGGCTGTTAAATTGATTAGAATCTGAGAGCTTACGCCAGCCTTCATTTTGTGAAATCTGCAATTGGTATAAGCGCCCTGCCAAAAGCAGACCTAGCAGGCTTTGACCGCCCGCAATCACAAAGTTCCTGCGCCCCATACGTTGCAGAAGTTCTTTTTTTAATTTGCGCTTATTCCGAATAACCATCTATCGCAATCCTAGCGTTCTGCAGATTCGACGAAAATTTGTGCGAGCCGCATGATCACGACATGAATAAAAGGATAGAGCAAAATTGTGATACCAATTTGGAACAATAATCCTTGTAAATTCATCAAAGACCAATGCCATATCATAAAGGTCACTACCTCTATCGAGACCATGATCAGTATGGCCACGACAAACCCTTGCCATATCTCCAAAAATTCCTTTTGTTCTGGAAAATTTATCAGTCGCTTAATGATAAGTAAGCTGACCAATATGGCGAAAGTTTGACTGTTATAGAGAGACGTTGCAAAAATATCATGAAGCACCGTTATGATAAAGACACTCAATAACGGCAAAGCCACAGGATAAAATAGCACCAGCACATAGAAAATGGCGAAAGTCACAAAAGGTGTGGCGTGCAAAAATAAATCAAGCGTGGCAATCGCATCTTCAAATAGCAACATCCCAAATAGGCTAACCGCAACGATCACCTGAAGCGATAAATATGACTTTAAACGTGCCTTTTGGAAGTAGACTTCATAGCTCATTGCAACAATTCCGATGCATTGACCCCTTCAAGTAAGCGGCCTTGCGCTTCGGCTGGCAAGGGGGCAAAAAATGATTCTAAATCATCATAATTAAAGCCGATATTATCAGTCTTATCAGCCCGTGTGAGTACAGAGACAAAGCTAAGCTGACCAAAAGCCACAGATGGCTCGATAATCACATCATCTTCTTGAACCTGCGCCACACGCCCCACGGGTATGCCGGGCGGCAAAATGCCGCCATGACCTGATGTTAAGACAAGCTCGCCTTCTTGCGGCATGGCCTCAAGCGGCAAGAAATCTAAAGATAATGATTTCGCATTCTGACCAAGCACAAGACCAGGCCAGCTAGATGATGACAATAATACGGGCACTTTGGAATTCACATCTGTAATCAACAGCACCCGCGCATATTTGCGCCCCACCTCAATCACATAGCCAACAAGCCCATTGGCATTGACCACCGCATTGCCTCTGGCAACAGCAGAGGTATCATCAATATCAATCAAAAGACTATGGGCGAAACTACCCCCCGGCGCTGATATGGCGCGTGCGGTTATGGGCTTAAGGTCTGTTGTTGAAGCGGCGCCAAGAGCTGTTTTCAGCTGCCTGTTTTCGCTCTCTAATATCTCAGCACGTCTTTGCCAACGCTTCAAACGCTCATTCTCTGCGCGAAGACGGACATTTTCCGCACGAAAAGAAGCCAATGTGCGCATACCGCTTGCCATGGTATCAAAAGCGCGAACAGGGGCTGCCACAACATCATAGAGCGGTGCTACAATTTCAGAGATTGTCGTCTTTGTTGCTCGTACCGTATAAAGGTCAATCTTCCCAATGAAAATCAAGAAGAAGCTTACCACAAGCAAGGTCAGCTGTAATGACAGCCGTGACATTCCACTTTTTTGAGAGGACCCACGGCGAGCCATTGGTATTATGCCCCAATCAAGACGTGGCGCAGAGTCTTTAATTCTTCAAGACAACGGCCTGTCCCAAGAACAACACATGAGAGTGGATCTTCTGCAATGGAAATAGGCAGGCCTGTTGCCTCACGAAGCACCGTGTCAATCTCACGAAGCATCGCCCCGCCACCTGTTAGCACAATACCTTTTTCAACGATATCAGCTGCCAGTTCTGGTGGAGCCTGCTCAAGTGCCATTTTAACGCCTTCTACAATTTGACGCATCGGGTCAGAGATAGCTTCTGCCACCTGAATTTCTGTCATGTTGATTTCTTTTGGCACACCGTTCACAAGATCGCGGCCACGCACTTCAGCCTTCTTGTTGTTACCCTTATCAGGGCGCTTTGCGATACCAATTGTCTTCTTGATACGCTCGGCTGTTGCCTCACCAATCAGAAGATTATGCGTGCGACGTAAATAGGCGATAATAGATTCATCCAACTTATCACCACCCACGCGCACTGAGTGGGCATAAACAATATTACCAAGTGACAAAATAGCCACCTCAGTTGTGCCACCGCCAATATCAACAACCATAGAGCCTGATGGCTCTGTCACAGGCAGTGAGGCACCAATGGCAGCTGCCATAGGTTCTTCAATCAAAAAGACCCGGCGCGCGCCTGCTGCCTCAGCTGATTCCTGAATAGCGCGTCGCTCAACAGCTGTTGAGCCTGACGGTACACAAATAATGATTTGTGGGCTTGCGATGGAAAAGCGCCCATTCACTTTGCGAATAAAGTGCTTAATCATTTCCTCGGCGACTTCAAAATCAGCAATCACACCATCTGCCATTGGGCGGATAGCTCTGATATTGCCAGGTGTCTTACCAAGCATCACTTTGGCTTCTTCACCAACGGCCAAAACGTGTGTTTTACCACGCACTTCAGCCATTGCCACAACAGAAGGCTCATTGAGCACGATGCCTTTTCCCTTGACGTAAACAAGCGTATTTGCTGTCCCTAGGTCGATGCCAATATCAGCTGATAAAAAACCGAAAAGTGAGCCTAACATTCTATATGTCCCGAAGTATTAAAAGTTTTAAAAAATGGCCGCGAAAGAGCGGCCATTTTATTAT
>WTHV01000235.1 GCA_011525265.1 Alphaproteobacteria bacterium
GTGAAAGGGCAGGGGTAGAATTACTCATTGGTGAGGGCGCTATAAACGAGCTTGCCGCGCGCGCAGTTGACGTGGTTGTTGCAGCCATTGTTGGTATGGCTGGCCTCTCATCTGTGATGTCTGCTGTGAAAGCAGGGCAAACTATTGCGCTTGCGAATAAGGAATCTCTTGTATCTGCTGGTCACATTGTCATGCCTGCCTTAAACAAGTATGGCGCTGATATTATACCAGTGGATTCTGAGCATAACGCCATCCATCAATGTCTGCTTGGTCAAGAGCGTGATAAGGTTGAGATGATAACGCTTACCGCGTCTGGCGGCCCGTTCTTGCGTCATAGTAAGGCGGATTTGATGCATGTCACTAAGGCTGATGCGCTTGCTCATCCCAACTGGGTAATGGGCGCTAAGGTGAGTATTGATAGCGCCTCTTTGATGAATAAGGGGCTTGAGCTGCTTGAGGCCTCGCACCTCTTTTCAGCTGGCAGTGCCCATTTATCTGCGATTATACATCCTCAAAGCTTGGTTCATGGCTTTGTTGATTATTGTGATGGGTCTGTTATTGCGCATATGGCGAGCGCTGATATGAAATTGCCATTAGGCTTTGCACTTGGTCTTGGCAGTCGCCTTGAGACTGGCACAAAGCCCCTGCGCCTAACAGATATTCGTAATCTTGAATTTCTTGAGATCGACAGAGAAAAATTCCCCTGTTTTGCGCTAGCAGAGCAAGTGATTGATGAGGCACCAGATAAAGCGATTATTTTAAATGCGGCAAATGAGATTGCTGTTGAAGACTTCCTGTCTGACAAGCTTGCCTTTCATCAAATTGCCACAATCACAGATCATTGTCTGTCTCATCATTTTGACCATGATGTCGTAACGCTTGAAGGGGTGATGTCATTGGATCAAGAGGTTCGCGCTTATGCGAGAGCCTATAGCAGCAAGCTGTAAGCAGCTTATTTTTTTAAGGTAAGTCATGGAACAATTCGGCATATTGATAAATATTGTGGCCTTGCTTGCCATGTTAACGCCCATCGTCTTTATCCATGAATTTGGCCATTATTATGTGGCACGCAAAAACAATGTGACGGTTGATGTGTTTTCCGTTGGCTTTGGGCCAGAATTATATCACTGGATTGATAAAAACGGCACAAGATGGCGCATTGCGGCACTTCCTTTGGGTGGTTATGTGAAAATGCGCGGGGATGAGAATGCGGCAAGTATGATGAGTGAATCATCACGTGCCATAAAGGGCAGTTTTGCCTCGGCTAGCCTTGGAGCACGAATGGCGATTGTAGCGGCCGGCCCTGCTATGAATTTCCTGACCGGCATTTTGCTTTTTGCGCTTATCTATATGTCTGTGGGCAAGGTTGTGTTAGCGCCAGTGGTTGGGCAAGTTAGCCCGCAATCACCTGCGCAGGTGGCAGGCTTAGAAGCCGGGGATATCATTACCGCCGTCAATGGGGTATCGATCGATGATTTCTCATCTCTTAAGGGGTTTGTGTCTGAAAATCCGAATAAAGAGCTGTTATTCACGATTGATCGTGATGGGGCGTTACTTGATTTGCCAGTGGTGCCAGAAGAGAGATGTTCTGAGGCGTTGCGCGTTACCTATGGGTTTCTAGGCGTTCATTCTATCCAGGGCGAATTACGCCAACTAGGCCTTGGTGAGAGTGTTATGCAGGGCTTTACTGACACAATTGCCTTCTCACAAGCGATGTTGCGTGGCATAGGGCGGATGGTAACTGGCCAGATGAACCGCGGTGAAATTGGTGGCCCAGTGAAAATTGCCCAAGTAAGCGGTGATGCGGCGCGTGCTGGCTGGGTCTCTTTTGTCTTTTTGGCAGCGATTATTTCCTTAAATCTAGGGCTTGTAAATTTGCTTCCTATTCCGGCTTTGGATGGGGGGCATTTGATGCTGTTTATTGTTGAGGGCATTATCAGACGCCCCTTATCAGATAAGGTGCAATCTGCCTTATTGCGTGCCGGCTCAGCTTTTTTGATGAGCGCGATGCTATTACTC
>WTHV01000218.1 GCA_011525265.1 Alphaproteobacteria bacterium
AATCTGGTGTCATCACCATCCCGCCTGCAGCACGCAGCACCGCATCCCCTGCTGCTGTATCCCACTCCATTGTTGGCCCAAAGCGCGGATAAACATCAGCCTGACTTTCAGCAATGAGACAAAATTTTAGTGATGAGCCAATTGATTTTGTCTGAGCTATCTGATGGGTGGCAAGCCACTGGTTGGTTGCCTCATCACGATGTGAAGCGGATGCCACTGCCACAGCACCAGTTGGCGGGAGTGGGCGCACCTGCAAGGGCGTTTCTTGTCCCCTTATAATCTTTGACGCCCTATGACCAACAATGCCGCTATAAAGCGCATCAAACGCAGGGGCATAAACAAGCCCAAAGATCGGGCTGCCCTGATGGATAAGCCCAATATTGACCGTAAAGCTGCCTTGTCCCTCTGGTTTCAGAAATTCCTTGGTGCCGTCAATTGGATCAACAAGAAAAAATAGGTCAGCTGGTGCAAGATGATGTGAGGCGCTATTCTCCTCTGAGATGATAGGGATATCAGAGGCGGCCTCTGCCAAGGCAGGCAATAAAATTGCCTCGGCAGCTTCATCCGCATCGGTGACAGGAGACCCATCTGGCTTGAGACGGGCTGCGACTTTGCTTTTATGGATATCCATAATCTTTGCCCCTGCCTCATAAATCGCAGGTTGCAACGCCTCGGCAAGCTGGCTTAGGCTTTGTCCTGTGATATGCGTCTTACGCTCTGCCATTTTTTGTCCACCTTTGGTTTAGTGCCTAGCGTTGCAAGCCGATAAGGCCGAGCTGTTCTAGTGTGAGGATCACTTGCTGAGCACAATAATCAACATCTAGCCCTTCAGTTTCAAGGCGCAATTCTGGTGCTTCAGGGGCTTCATAGGGATCAGAGATGCCAGTGAATTCTTTGATTTTGCCATCTCTTGCGAGCTGGTACAGCCCTTTGCGATCGCGTCTTTCACATTCTTCTAGTGAAGTTGCAACATGGATTTCGACAAAAGCGCCATAGGCTTCGATATCCTGTCTGACAGCTTGTCTTGTTTGCGCATAAGGGGCGATAGGCGCACAAATGGCAATCCCACGATTTTTGGTGATTTCAGCAGCCACAAATCCAATGCGTCTGACATTGAGATCTCGATGCTCTTTCGAAAAGCCAAGTTCAGAGGATAGATTCTTTCGCACAATATCCCCATCTAGCAAGGTGACAGGACGCCCCCCCATTTCCATCAATTTGGTTCGAACCGCATTGGCGATGGTCGATTTGCCAGACCCTGACAGCCCGGTGAATAATAAGGTAAAGCCTTGCTTGGCACGTGGCGGGTGTGAGGCACGTAATTGGGCAACAACCTCAGCAAAGGAAAACCAGTCAGGTATCTCAAGACCTTCGTTAAGCCGTCTGCGCAATTCAGTTCCTGATAGTGATAAGATGGTGACGTTATCGCTATCAGCTATCCTATCCTCTTCTTCATATTGGGCACGTTCTTGGACATAGACAAGATTTTTGAAATCGACCATTTCAATGCCAATTTCTGATTGATGGGCCTTAAATAATTGTTGGGCATCATAAGCCCCATAAAAAGGCTTACCATCTTTATTCATGCCAGGCCCTGCATGGTCGCGGCCAATGATCATATGGGTACAGCCATGGTTTTTGCGAATAAGCCCATGCCATAGCGCCTCTCTTGGCCCTGCCATGCGCATGGCAAGGTTAAGTAAGCCCATCTCAGTTGTCGAAGAGGGGTATTTATCGAGCACAGCTTCATAACAGCGCACTCTTGTAAAATGATCAACATCACCTGGCTTGGTCATGCCAACGACAGGGTGAAGCAAGAGATTGGCACCAACAGTGCGTGCCGCACGAAAGGTCAATTCTTGATGCGCCCGATGCAAAGGATTTCTTGTTTGAAAGGCAATAATTTTTTGCCAGCCTAATTTTTGGAAATGGCGTTTCAGCTCATTCGGGCTATAGCGATATTGTTTGAAATCATAATGTGTCGCAGGCTGCAATCCTGTAATCGCACCGCCAAGATA
>WTHV01000201.1 GCA_011525265.1 Alphaproteobacteria bacterium
CTGATTTGCCTGTGCCAACCGCACTATCAGAGAAGGTGCCTGTCGCAGAAATGCCCAAAGTCTCATCATCAATCAGACCTGATAATGTGCCAGCGGTGATGACGGCACTTGTGGTGGCATCATAGGTTTTATCAGAGGCGGTGGTACCAGAAATACTTAAGCTCTTGGCCGTGATATCAGCGGTGCGTGTGACATTGGCAAGGCTATAATTGCTCGCAAGCCCACCATTCGTGCCATCAGCAAGGGCGAATGAGATAGAGATGCTTTTGCCTGTGCCAACATTCGCATCGGCAAATTCGGCATCTGATAAAGCGGTCACAGTCTCAGAGCCAATAAAACCAGATAGGCCAGTGCTTGTTACACTTGCACTGACGCTGCCATCATAGATTTTATCAGAGGCTGTGATACTGCTATAGCTTAAGGCTTTTGGTGTGATGTCAACCGAAGTAGCACCATCTGCAAGGCTGTAATTGCTCGCAAGCCCGCCATTCGTACCATCAGCAAGACTGTAGGCAATTGTGACATATTTTCCCGTACCAGCATTGGCATCTGATGTTGTGCCAGTGGCAGAGGCGGTGACAGTCTCAGTGCCAATGAAGCCTGATAGGGTGCCAGCGCTAACGCTAATGGTGTTTGTCGCATCATAGGTTTTATCAACCGCACTTGCGCTAGTGATAGTCAATGCTTTGGCTGTGATATCAGCTGTTGTTGTGTCATCGCTCAGGCTATAGTTGCTTGCAAGTCCGCCATTTGTCCCATCGGCAAGGCTATAGGTCACAGACACTGATTTGCCTGTGCCAACATTGGCATCAGCAAATTGGCCTGTGGCAGTCGCGGTGACAGTCTCAGACCCAATAAAGCCAGACAAGGTGCCTGTCGTAATGCTTGCGGTATCGGTCGCATCATAGGTTTTATCAGCCGCGCTCGCGCTTGTGATGGTTAATGCCTTGGCTGTGATATCGGCTGTTGTTGTTGCGGCGCTTGAGATGGTGTAATTTGCCGCCGCATCACCTGTGATAGCGAGGCCTGAGAGCGTGACTGTTTTGCCTGTGCCAACATTTTGCGTGTCAAACTGTGCGCTCACACTGCTAGGGTCAAGTGATACTGCATCATCATTTACAATGCCTGAGAGACTGCCATAGGCTGAGATGCTTGCCACATCATCACCATCATAGACCTTATTATCAGCTGTGGCAGAGGTCAGTGTCAGCGTGGCTTGTGAAATGTTGGCTGTGCTTGTTTGGTTAGCAATGGCATAATTGCCAGCATCATCGCCAGACAGGCCAAGGCCAGAGAAGGTCACTGTTTTGCCTGTTCCAACATTGGCATCAGCAAAACGGCCAATAGCGCTAGATGTATCAAGTGTAACACTATCGCCATCAACCACCCCTTGGAGGCTGCCATAGCTGACGGTCGCGTTGTTGTTACCATCATAGACTTTGTTTGATGCGCTATGGCCTGTCAAAGAAATGGCTTTGGCTGTGATAACGCCATTATTGTTGCTTGCGGTGGTTGATGAGACACCATAGCCGTAAATATCAATGCTCCCGCGTGAGGCAGAGGCAACAGACAAGCCTGATAATGTCACGGTCTTGCCAGTACCGACATTGGCATTGTCAAAGCTAGCTGAGCTAGCTGAAAGGATAACAGTTTCATTGGTATTAGCGCCGCTGACATCAATATCACTATTTGCGACGCTCGCGCTTGTATCGCCATCATAGGTCTTGGTTATGCTTGCTCTGAAATTAGCTGTTACAGTTGCGGTATCAGTATAGAAGACCCCATTTTCAGCACTGCCGCCTGCAATGCTTGTGCTGCCATAGGTTGCGCCATATTGGATGAAATCAGGGTTGATAACGCTGACATCATAGCCTGTGGCATCATTTGTCCAGATTTGAAAACGCCCATTTAACGGGTCAAGCGTATCTGCGCCATTGCTGTTATTGAATTGGTCACCAACAAGCGTGATAGCATCACCTGTGCCAGAGGCGCTGATGGTGACGCCGCTTCCGGCTGTGATATCAGAGCCAGATGTGGGACCATCATTGCGTAAGATGACACTGTTGCCTGAGAGGCTTGCATTCGTGCGAAGGATAATATCACCTGACGTGTTATTTGTTCTATCGCTTGCATCCATAATGCGTAAGGTGATATCGCCAGAGCCGGCATTCAGAGATTTGGTGGCTGCCAGGACAATCTCAGCATTGCCACTATCACGCTGTGCTTCAATCACACCATTGGCAGCTGTATCATTGGCTATAATCGTAATAAAGCCGCCATTGGTTGTAATGCTTTCATTGATGCTAACAGAGCGCCCAGCGCGTAAGGTCAGCCCGCCGGCCGATTGTGCAAAGCCGCCAACCTGTACCGCATTGCTAACCGTAATTTCATTGGAGGCTTGCAAGGTCAGGTCAGTGCCTCTTGCTAATATATCAGCGACTTCATAGGCATTCACTGTGACGTCATTTGTGCTTAAATTGGCGTAACTCTGACCGGTTGCGCCATAGCCGCCAGAGCTATGTGAGGCGCTAAACAGATGCACAGCACCTGAATTCGTATCAGAATTTGTGCCGCCATCATCAGACGCAGCGCCCACCCCAAGGCGTGTGCCTTCAGCGTTAAATGCAACAGATGAGCCAAACGCATCACCTGCCTCTAAGCGGGTGATATCCATCTGATTTGTGCCGCTATAGCCTTGCCCGATTAATTGAGAAAGAGCACCTGATGTAAAGTCAGCATCGCTGAAGCTGAATAAATAGATAGCGCCTGCATTGCTATGGGTGGTGCCATCATCACCAGGGGCGCCAACGGCAAGCCTGTCACCTGTGTCATTTAATGCGACCCCATGACCAAAGAAATCATTCTTGCCCAAATTGGCCACATCGACATTTTTATCACCGCTATAGCCATTGCCAATGGTTGCGGTCAGTGCGCCGTTTGTAAAGCTTGTATCGCCAAAGGAAAACAGATAGGCGGCACCGGCTTCATCCTGAGCATCAGGGCCAGCATCACCAATTGCGCCAACCGCCAATCTGTTGCCATCTCCATCAAGAGACACAGAAGAGCCAAAGCGGCTATTTGCAGTGAGCGTTACATCAACATCACCTGTTCCAACATAGCCAGAGCCAAGGATACCTGCGGCTTCACCATCGCTGAAATCACTATCTGAGAAGCGGAATAAATAGACAGCGCCTGCATTTGACAAAGAGCCAACATCATCACCAGGGGCGCCGACAACAAGACGGCTTGCATCATTTGACAAAGAGACGCCCGCGCCAAATTCATCTGATGCGCTAAGGCTTACTGAGATATCATCTGTGCCAGTAAAGCCATCACCGATTGTTGCGGTGAGTGTACCAGAAGAAAAGCTTGTATCTGAGAAGCTGAAAAGGCGCACAGCGCCTTTGCCGCCTTCATCGCGCTCACCAACAGCAAGCCTGTCACCAGCGCCATTCAAAGAGACAGATTGCCCAAAGCGATCTGTGCCTGATGAGAAGCTGACATCATTTGTTCCGCTATAGCCATTGCCAATTGTGCCAACCAATGAGGCGCCTGCAAAATCAGAATTGGTAAAGCTATAGAGGGAGACAGAGCCATAATCATTTGCACTATCAGGGTTGCCGCCATCAAACGGGCTGCCAACAGCCATTAAGCGGTTATTGCTGTTAAAGCTGACAGCTGTGCCAAAGGCCTCACTCGCACTTAAGTTTTCATTATTGGGGAAATCGTTGCTCTCATAGCCCTCGCCAATACGTGCCGCTAATCCAATGGAACTATCAAGGGTTAATAAGGTGATGTCCCCCCCATTTATACTGCCGCCTTGACCATCACCACCTGTAGCGCCAGCCGCTAGAAGCGAGCCAGAGCTATTCAAGGCAATCGCAGAGCCAAACGCATCTTGTGTGGCAATGGCAGGGACATCATATTCGCCTGTTCCATTATAGCCATAGCCAATACGCCGCATATTTGGCGTTTGTGTTAAATCACTAGAGCCATACTCAATGAGAAGAACAGCGCCATAATCAGATGAGCCGCTAGCAGACTGCCCATCATCACCGCTCACACCTATGGCAAGTAATGTGCCATCATTTGACAGCGCAACAGCACTACCTGTTTTATCCTGTAGATCGCCACCAATATCTAAATCATTGCCATTTTTATAGCTTGCACCAATTGTGAGCTCATAGGTGGGCGATTTGTAATTTTCATTCTCAAAGCTAAAGAGATAAACGGCACCGAGATTATGATTGCCATCTTGACCGTCACTGTCGTCAAAGGGCGCACCGACAATGATGCGTGTCATAGAAGAGCTTGCCGCAACAGCGCTACCAAATGCATCGCCGCTATCCAGCGCATTGAGTTCAATGTCGTCCTCGCCTCCATAGCCAGCGCCAATCGTGCCGGCAAGTTCAGCGCTGGCGTAATTGGTATCAGAAAAACGCATTAAATAAACGGCGCCTGAATCGACAACAGCGTTATTATAGCCATCATCACCGCTTGCGCCCACGATTAGTCTTTGGCCAGTTTCACTAAAGGCAACGGCTGAGCCAAAGGCATCATCAGCATCTAGATTTGCATCAAAGTCACTGTAGGAATCACCGATTGTGGCTTCCAATGATATGTCGCTAAAGTTCGTATCGCTAAAGCTAAATAGATAGACTGCACCAGAATCTGTCGCACTATTGCCGCTGCCATCATCACCAGATGCGCCAACAGCAAGCCTGTCACCATTATCATCAAGCGCAACAGAGGCCCCAAATCCGTCACCGGCCGCAAGGGCGCTGACATCAAAGGCATCATCACCGCTACAGCCTTTGCCAATGACATCAGATAGCGCGCCACCGGTGAAATTACTGCCGCTAAATGTGAACAGATACACCGCGCCAGCATCAGTCGTTGTGCCATCAACGCCATCATCACCAGAGGCACCAACAGCCATCAGGCTTGCATCATTGGATAGTGCAATCGCGCCACCAAAATTATCATTTGTATCAATATCACTAACGGCAACATCAGAGGTATACCATCTGCCTATGACACCTTGATAAGACCAGCTCTGCACCTCTGCTGATGAGCCGATGGTAATATTTTTAGGGTCAAGCAATAAATCGCCATCCCCCACATCAATCGTGGCAAGACTGACATAGCGCAAAGTGGCGGCTGATGAGATTTCAACACTTCCCCCGCTTGTGCCTGTCGCGGATAAGGAGCCAAGGAAGGTTGTTTCCTCATCTGACCAAATAATTGCTGTGCCGCCATCACCTGTGCGTGATGAGACGTTAATATGCGTGCCATCATTGATGAAGGTCTTTGCCGCATTTGAAAGGGCAGGGGTGTCAGGCCATCTTGTCACAAAGCTGTCAATATAGCTTTGGGATAAATCAAGGGCCTTGCCACCTTGGAAAGACCCACCAATGCGCACACGCCCCCCTGCAAGGGCTCCGCTCGCATCATAGGTAGCACTCAACGCGCGCAAATCACGTGCGGTGACATCAATCAGCCCGCCTTCACCAGAAGAGGCGCTGGCATCATAGGTGCCTGAACTCATCATATTTGTTTCAGCGGTGACTGAAATGCTGCCGCCTTGTGCCCCGCCTGACGCATCAAGCGTTGAAGAGCTGCTTTCTGTAATCGCACCGGCTGTTATGGCAATCGTGCCGCCTGCACCAGCCTCGCTGCTAGCATCAATGCGACCGCTCAGGCTCGCACGACCGTCGATTGCAAGGCTGATAGAGCCGCCATCATTCTGCGTGGCAGACGCATCGATTGTCCCGCCCAGTGAAAGGCTTGATGCTGAAATTGATATTGCGCCGCCGCCAGTTTCATCATTACCTGTGGCATCAATCACAGCCTCACTGTCGATTGTGACGCCGCTATCTGCTGATAAAATAATCCGCCCATTCTCGGAGATGGCAGAGCGTGCTTGCACAAGCCCGCCCATATTTACAGATTGATTAATGATATCAGATGCTGCCTTGGTGGTCATGGTAATAAGGCCGCCATCTGCGATAATCTGCCCTTGCTGATCAATCAAAGGCGCGCTGTCATCATTAGCTGATTGCAGCGCGCTGTCAGCAGAAAACCGCAAGAGCCCGTCACCGTAAAAATCAACAGATACAGATTGTGATGCCGCAAGAGCCACTGTGCCAAGGCGCGCTGTGATCGTGCCGTTATTGATAATTTGTGGTGCTAATAATGCGGCAAAACCGCCATCTCTTATGGCGATGTTACCATTATTGATGACGCTATTCGTTCCGCCAGAAAATAACAGCGGGTCTGTGCCAGACATGATGTCTTCAGCAGAGACATTATGAGTGGTTGCGATTAGGGCGGCGGCATCAATGACAGAATTTTCACCAAATACAACACCATTGCCATTGATGATAAATACTGTGCCAGTCGCATTTATTTGACCAAGGATAAGAGACGGGTCGGTGCCGACTACCTTATTTGCGGTAACCGCATTGGCGGAGGGTTGGATGAAATCCACACGTTCATCAGTGCCAACCGAAAAGTCGTCCCATTCAATCAAAGCGCGCTCAGATGATTGGGTGATGGTAACCTGATTTGTGCCTTCACCAGCGATTTGCGCTGCGCCATTTGTCACAACCCCACCCTCTGGATTGGCAAAGGCATAGTGT
>WTHV01000267.1 GCA_011525265.1 Alphaproteobacteria bacterium
ACCTGGCGACTACATAGCCAGCTGGGTGGAATCACTTGATGATCCACAGACATCTTTTGGCCTCCAACGCATACATCCGAACAATGAAATGTGTGGAGCATATGCAGCTGATGGGTATGGCCGCTCAACTGAAAAAAGTGTTGGGTGCGTAGCATTTACCTATGGCGTTGGATCACTGAATGCAGTGCAGCCTGTGGCAGGCGCTTTTGTTGAGAATGTGCCATTGGTTATCATTGATGGCGGCCCCTCTCAAGCACAGCTTAATTCGCATCGTGATCAAGGGATGCTTTGGCATCACATGATTGATGGCACAGGAGTTGACCGCCACATTTTTCAAAACATAACTGCAGCTTCGGTACGAATTGACAATCCAAAAACAGCACCTGAACTGATAGACGCGACCCTAAAAACTTGCATAACAAAAAGCAAGCCTGTCTTTATTGAATTGGCAATTGATATTGACAAACAACCATGCGGGTCTCTGCCAACAGATCAGCTTGACTTCTCTCATTCCCTGCAATCCAAGAAACTATTAGACGAAGCCATAGATGCCATTTTTAATCGAATCTGCAAATCTAAAAATTTAGTTGTAGCCGCCGGCTCGGAAGTATGCCGCTTTAGAGCACAGAAGGAACTAGCCGAACTTCTGAAAGCTTTAGATGCTCCATATGTAACCAGCTTATTTGGCAAAAGTGTTCTGAGTGAATACAGAACCGATCTCAACTTTTCCGGGGTTTACAACGGGAAAAATTCTCAGCCAAATGTTTTGGCTCTTGTGAACGCGTCAGACTGCTTGTTGAGCCTGGGGATCATGTCAAGCGACTTTAACTTTGCTGGAATGCAAAATACTGATGACCCTAATTCTGTAAAAGATGCAATCAATGTTGAAAAGCTAATCGAATGCAAAGAAGGGGCTGTCCATGTTGGAATGTCGCGCAGCGCCTACTGGGGCGATATCAACTTGAAACTACTAATACGTGGCCTGACTGAGAGATGTCTCGCTAGCGGCATAACCGGCCGGAACAACTATCGACAGCTTGAAGGTTCACCATGGAATATTCCAATGACAAGCGAATTTGGAGACAATAATCAGCTCACATGGGACAGTTTTAAATCACTCTTACACCATAACTACTTGGCTCGACACAGCGAGGAAAGCGCACCAATTGTCCTTGCAGACACTGGCCTAAGTTTTTACGCATTTAATAACATTAAGTCACCCCAAAATGGATACATCGCGCAGATTGCATGGGGAGCGATTGGATATTCGCCTGCGGCGAGTTATGGAGTCAAACTTGCCCGGCAGACCTTCGAAACAGAAAAGAGGCGCACAATCAGCATTTCCGGTGATGCCGCATTTGCTCAGAGCGTCAACGCGATCGGAACAATCGCAGAACTTGGCTTGGATTCAATTATCTTTGTTGCGGATAATCGTGTCTATGGCATCGAGCAGTGGCTCGTCAATGCTGAAATCTATAAATCGTCTGATAACAGAACTGTTTCTGAAAAATTTCTACCCATGTGCCAAGTCCCTCAAGGACATATATGGAACTACTCAAAATTAGCCGCCGCATTCGGCGGGGTTGGCTACGTAGCACACACCAACAACGATCTTGAGCAGATTCTGAACCGCCTTGCCGGTAATAATACTGATCCCCTAAACCTCAGCCAGAAAGGCAGCGCAGACGAGAGCAATGCTTTGCGTTGGGAAAATGGAGTACCTATTACAAACAGGAATGCATCTGCTCAAGAGAAGCAAACTTTTGTGCTTGTTGCAGTTCAGGTTGTTCCAGATCAACTACCCAGCAACGTCGCATGGAAGGCTTCAACTTGAAGCAAAACACATTTTTTGACTTCATCGATTAACAACCTCCCAATTTTTGCTTTGAAGTGCGGTGCATGTTTGCCCAGCCCATATCAGAAAGAGCAGTGCGGGTGTCATGGGTCAGACGTCACCGTGGAACTGATGGCCTGTCGTGAGGGAGGCGTTCAAATCCGGAAGAT
>WTHV01000142.1 GCA_011525265.1 Alphaproteobacteria bacterium
GTTGATTCCTTTATTTACTACGCCAGCATGGGGCTTGATATGGCACAACAAAAAAGAAGCTTACACTATTTTATCGACGAGGTTATGCCGGCCTTTCGCTAGGCGCGCGCACATAGGAGTTTAACAATGAGCCTTGAAATTAGACGCACGATCGACTGGACACAGACGACCTTTATTGAAGGTGGCAAGCCTGTTGATACACCAACCTATCTTTATGCCGCACTAGCCATTATCCGCAATCCATGGTTTGGCAGAGGGTTTGTTGAAGATTTAAGCCCAGAGATCAAAGAAATCTGCCCTGCGGTTGGCAAACTTTTGACCGATAATCTTTTGCGGTTGTCAGGTGGCACAATTGAGGGGGTTGGTAAAGCCTCTCTTGTTGGTATGGGCGGCGAGATTGAACACGCCCAAGCTGTGACTCACTCTTTATGGTTCGGCAATCAGCTTCGTGAAGCCATTGATGCCAAAAGCTATCTTGCCTTTTCGAATATTAAGGCTGTGGGCGGTAGCACGTTGCTTATCCCGCTTATGGATAAAGATGATGGCGGCAGACGCTCTCATTATCAGACTATTTCAATTAATGTGGGCGATGCGCCTAACCCTGATGAAATTATCATTGCGCTTGGCGGCTCAATTGGTGGCCATCCGCATCACCGCATTGGCGACCGTTATACCGATCTCAAAGAAATGGGACGAGACGTTGATAATCCAGCAGGCGTTTAATGATGAAAACCCCGCAAGGAACAGCCTATGAAATTCATGGAAAGGGTCAGCCTGAGACGCTTATCCTTATCCATGGCCTTGGTCTAACACGGCGCACATGGGATGATTTTATCCCTGCCCTATCGGCAGACTATCAGGTCATATGCTATGATTTGCTTGGCCATGGTGAGAGTGACTTGCCAGACAAAACACCAAGCCTGACATCTCTTGCGGTTCAGCTGAACGAACTTCTTGAGACGCTTCAGATTGAAAAGGCGCATCTCATTGGCTTTTCTTTGGGCGGTATGATTAATCGGCGCATGGCGATGGATTATCCTGATAAGGTGGCTTCGCTGATTATCTTAAACTCACCCCATGAGCGCGGCGCAGAGCAACAAGCCCTTGTAGAACAACGTGCCAAGGACACCTCACAAGGTGGTGCAAAGGCTACGATAGAGACCACATTAGAACGCTGGTTTACCCCGCAATTTCGTGCAAGCAACCCTGACAAAACAAACTGGGTGCGCAAGACCGTATTGGCAAATGATCCACATAATTATGCCGCTCATCGCTTTGTGTTGGCTAATGGTGTTGTGGAGCTTATCCGCCCGACACCTGCGCTAGCCTTTCCAACACTTGTGATGACTTGCCAGCATGATTCAGGCTCTAATGTGGCGATGTCTGAAGCGATTGCAAGCGAGATTGCAGGCGCAGACCTTGTGATTATACCAGAGCTTCAGCATCTAGGGCTGATTGAACAGCCAGACCTATTTATCAAGCCGATTTTAACCTTTCTTGAGACAATAATTTCCAATCAGAAGAGGCGCTAATTATGGGACGTACATTAACAGGTGGACAAGCCGCAATCGCCGCTTTGCAAAATGAAAAGACAAGCCATGTGTTTGGCCTTATTGGCTCAGCGACCATGGAAATGTTTGATGCCTTATATGATGCCAAGGATATCCAATTCATCGGTGTTCATGATGAGCGCACAGGCACACATATGGCAGATGGCTTTGCGCGCGCCTCTGGCCAATCAGGCGTTATCTTGGCAGGTCAAAATGGCCCTGGTGCAACGAACCTTGTTACAGGGCTTGCTCAAGCCAAGGCCGCTTTCTCACCTGTTATTTCTCTGGCAGGCGCGCTTGCCACATCGCACCATTACAAGGATGGCTTCCAAGAAGTTGATCAAGAAGCATTATTCCGCCCAGTTACCAAAAAGACATGGAATGTGCCATCCGCAGCGCGTGTCCAAGAGGTAATTCAAGACGCATACCGTGTGGCTAATGCACCGCGCAAAGGGCCTGTGCAGGTTAACTTGCCGCGTGATGTTCTATCAGGCGAGGCAGAATTTGCACCACTGTCCCCGCCAAATGCCTATCGTATGCCTGCTGTGGCCGCCCCCTCCTCAGAGGCGCTTGCAAAGGCAGCTGAATTATTAACAAATGCCAAACAGCCTGTGATTGTGGCAGGGGGCGGCATTAAAAATGAACGCGCTCATGAGGTAGCCTTTGCCCTTGCCACTGCGATTAATTGTCCGATTGTGACCTCGCCTGGTCATGGTGATGCTCTGCCCTTTGGTCATCCGCTTAATGCGGGGCAAATGGGGCCAAGAGGTAATGTGGTTGCCTCACACCTTGTCAAAGAAGCTGATGTCATTTTGGCACTTGGCACAAGGCTTGGGTTTAATTCCACATTCTTCAGCTATGATAATATTAATGAAGCGGCACAGATCATCCAGATTGAGCAAGAGCCAACCGCTATTGGCAGGTATTTCCCTGTTGCGCTTGGGATGATTGCCGATGCCCCAACCGCGGCACAGATGCTAACAGATGCCATCACCAAGCTTGGCAATAAAAAGATAGCCGATAGCTGGACAAAATCCTATTTAGAAAGACGTGCGGCTTATTTGGCAGAACGTGATGAAAACGCCCTCGCATTAGCGGCACATGAATTCATTCAACCCGCCGCTTTATATCACCGCCTGCGCACAGCGCTACCAGATGATAGCGTATTCACGATGGATGCTGGCACCTTATGCCTTCAAGCCACAGATAATATGAATTATCACCAACCAGGCGCACTTTATACACCGCTTGATTTTGGTCTTGTTGGCTTTTCTTTTGCCTGCGGGCTTGGTGCTAAATTGGCTGTGCCAGAGCGCCCTGTGATTTCACTGATGGGTGATGGTGGTTTTGGGATGACAGTCTCTGAGCTTTCAACAGCTGTTGATTATGGCATTAACACTGTCACCATTGTGATGAATAACCAATGCTGGGGGGCTGAGAAAGCCTATCAGCGTGATTTCTTTGGCGAGCGTTATATTGGTGCCAATATCTCTAGCCCACCATTTGATAAGCTAGCAGAGCTTTATGGTGCCAAAGGGTTCAAAGCTGATACGCTTGATGAGGTCACAGGGGCTGTTGAGGCTGCTTTGGCGTGCGATAAGCCTGCTGTCATTGATGTCTCTGTTGACCCTGCCGCCCTTTATAGCTTTAGACGCGATAGTTTTGCCCATCGTGCCAAATAACCAAAATCTATGCAGGCATGGGCGCCGCTTTACGCTCATTAATCGGGATATGGACAAGGGTTGACAATAACCCTGTGCCAACCCCAACCCACCATACGGCTGTGTAAGAGCCAAATTGGTCAAAGAATTCCCCGCCAAGCCAGACACCGACAAAGGAGCCTAGCTGGTGCGAGAAAAAGACTAACCCATAGAGTGTGCCCATATAGCGCAGACCATAAAGATGCGCAACAAGCCCGGAGGTAAGCGGCACTGTGGCAAGCCATAATGAGCCCATTACAACAGAGAAAACCAAAACAGTTGTCGGGGTGATAGGCATCAAAATAAACCATGCTGCGATCAGTGTGCGCCCGGCATAAATCAAGGCAAGCAGGTTTTTCTTTTGGTATTTATTGCCCAAAGCCCCTGCGGTAATTGTGCCAATAATATTGAACACGCCAATCACCGCAATCGCTAAGGCACCAAGGGCGGCTGTGGTGGTAACGCCAAGGCGTGCCAAAAGGCCATCAGGGTCAATTGCCGCACAGGTTTCTGTGACAAGGGCGGGGAAATGCGCTGTCACAAAGGCCAGTTGGAACCCACAGCTGAAGAAGCCGATAAAGATCATAATATAATTGGGGTCTTTTGCCGCTCTTGTGATAATCGCGCCAAGAGATTCCTCAAGCTCTGCTTTGCTTGCCTTATACTCACTCTTCAAAAATGGCAGGCATAAAACAGATGCCATAATGATGGCGGCAAATACCATAAAGACTTGTGACCAGTGCATACCGCTCAACAAATATTGTGCCAATGGCGGACCTGCGACCTGACCAAGGCTACCTGCGGCTGTGGTAATACCAAGCGCCATTGAGCGGTTTTTATCAGATGCCGCACGCCCCACAACCCCCAATAAGACACCAAATCCTGTGCCAGCGATACCAAAGCCGACAAGCACTTCTAATAATTGATGCTCAAAGGCTGAGACAGAATAGGCGCTAAATAATAGGCCAGCGGCGTAAAATGCCACACCAATTAAGATAGCCCGCCTATCGCCGAGGCGTTCTGCAAACGCACCAAATAGCGGAGTTGCAAGACCCCATGCCAAATTTTGGATAGCAATTGCCAGAGAAAACTCACTGCGCAACCAGCCCAAATCAGCCGCAATCGGTATCTGAAACACCCCAAAACTTGCCCGAATCATAAAGCTGAGAAAAAGCACAAGGCTTGATGCGATTAAGATAGGCGTAAAAAGATGAGAGGATTTGGTCTGTCCGATTTGTGTCACAAATGGTCTCCTGTGCGAATTACCTCCTCATGATAGGCCGAAAAAAGAGGATAAAATAGCGGTTTTTTGAAAAAGCGTTATGGAATGCAAAAATGTCTTCGTATAGTCGAAGGATAAGACACCAAGATGATAGGGAGACAACAGGTGAAACAAATACTAAGACTGGCCGCCATTGCCCTGACTGCAAGCTTCATGGGACAAGCCGCGCAAGCCGCAGATGTCACATTGCGCTTTCATCAGTTTTTATCACTAAAAGCTGATATTCCAGCGCGCGGCATTACACCGTGGATTGAAAAAATTGAGGCTGAATCAAATGGCCGCATCAAAATCGAACATTACCCCTCAATGCAGCTAGGTGGCGCGCCACCATCGCTTTATGGGCAAGCGCGTGATGGCGTTGTCGATATTGTCTGGACAGTTCTAGGCTATACGCCAGGCTTATTCCCAACCGCCGAAGCCTTTGAATTGCCATTTATGACAGGTAAAGCAGAGACAAGCTCTGTGGCATTGCAGAAATTCATCGAAGCCAATGGTATGCAAGATTTCAAAGATGTGCACCCGCTAGGCTTTCATACACACGGCCCTGGCATTATTCACATTAAAGGTGATGCCATCAAAGAAATCAGCGATTTGAAAGGCAAAAAGCTACGTGGTCCAACAAGAGTGATCACAGGTATGCTTGGCGAGCTTGGCGCAACACCTGTTGGTATGCCTGTCCCAGCCGTGCCAGAATCGCTTTCTAAGGGCGTGATTGATGGTGCGGTTATCCCCTATGAGGTCTCTGTGCCTCTTAAGATTGCACAGCTAACAGATGCGCATACAGGATTTGAAGGTGAGACAGGCCTTTATACAGCGACATTTGGTGTTATCATGAATAAAGCTGCTTATGAGGCTATGCCAGCAGATTTGCGCGCTATCCTTGACCGTAACTCCGGCGTTGAAATGGCGCGTCTATTTGGTCGTGCGATGGACCAAGCTGATGTGGTTGGCAGACGCATTGCAACAGAAGCTGGCAATGAAATTGTTGATATTAGCTTAGCAGATAAAGCCAAATGGGTTGAGGCTGTTCAGCCTGTTATTGATGGCTGGATTGCTGAGATGGATGGCAAAGGTCTTGATGGTGCCGGTCTTGTTGCCGCTGCACGATCTGCGATTGCAAATGAGAAATAACAGCAACCGCACTAGATGACATTATAACAAGTAAGAGAACGCCCCTTAGAGATAAGCTCTTTTGGGCGTTTTTTTCTGGCTATCATTTCCAATAAATGATTTATTCCGCCCTATGAAATGATAGTCACAAAACAGGCGTTCGTGATGCAAAATTGGATAGTTGAAAAAATAGAAGCCAGTGCCAAATTCTTTGCGCTATGTGGTGGCATCATGCTTATTTTACTCTCGGCCATGACCATCATCTCTGTGTTTGGGCGCACCATAAATGCTTATGGGCTAGGGCCTATTCAAGGTGATTTTGAACTTGTCGAGCATGGCACAGCCTTTGTTGTCTTCTGCTCTTTGCCTTATTGTCAGATACATTTTGGCCATGTGGCGGTTGATGTATTAGCGCGCAAATTCCCCTTGATTATTTCTTATCCTATCGCTGTCATCAGCCAATTAGGCATGGCGGTGATTGCCATCATCATCACAAGACAGCTCTATTTTGGCCTCATGGATAAATATCAATGGGGTGAGACATCATTCATCCTGCAACTACCTTTATGGTGGGGCTATGCGGCATCCTTTATCCCAAGCTTATTATGGGTATGCACGGCTTTAACTGCCAGTTTCATCACCATCATGAACCCGCATGGTAAGGGGACAAGCTCATGAGTTCTTTTGAAATTGGCCTCATTGCCATGCCAGTGATGCTGGTACTTATCTTGGTGCGTGTTCCCATTATGCTGTCTATGTTGACTGTAGGTATTGTGGGGCAATATCTGATATTGGGGAATTGGACTCCCTTTTTTGCGCAGATGAAAACCGTCACCTATTCAACATTTTCGAATTATTCTTTATCCGTTATTCCGATGTTTTTGCTCATGGGTCAATTTGCGTCACGTGGTGGGATGTCC
>WTHV01000107.1:0-2061 GCA_011525265.1 Alphaproteobacteria bacterium
TTACTTCTTACTGAAGCAGGTTCACAAGCGGCACTGACAAAGCAAATCCTGGATGAAGCTGGCAAAAGCCATGTTGCGGTGAATGACATCACAGATGCGCTAACAAGCTTGCACTTAAAAGGTTCAGCGGTACGTGCTGTTCTAGCCAAAGGGTGCGGCCTTGATTTGCATAAAGATCATTTTGTGGCAGGTGATTGTGCACAAACAACATTCTCACATGCAGGCGTAACAATTTTAGCACTTGGCGATGATGAGATGATTATGCTCTGCCGCACAAGCTTTACCGATTACACTGTGGCCTATTTGTGTGATGCCGCATTGGAATTCGGGTTTGAACTCAAGGCCTAATCTGAGCCTGTAACATTATGACAGCATAAAAAAGGGCTGACAGAATATCCTCTGTCAGCCCTTTTATTATCATAGTGTTAGGTTGTTTTTAGAATTCACTATCAGGTAGCGCTTCTTTGCGCTTGGCAATAAATTCTTGCAAGGCCTCATCAATCCCCTCATCAAGGTGTGGTGCCTCATAGCTTGCCAACATCTCTTTGGCACGCGCACGGGCGCGTTCATGTGATTCGACATACCCCTCTGATGACCATTGCTCAAAGGTGGTGTTATCTGCCAATGATGAGCGCCAGAAGGCTGACTCGAAATTGGCTTGCGTATGGGCTGAGCCAAGGAAATGTTGCCCCGGGCCTGTTTCGCGAAGCGCATCCATCGCCTGACCATTATCAGACACATCAATGCCATCAACCATAGACTGCATCATGGTGAGCTGATCAGCATCAAGAAGCAATTTGGCATAATCTGAAACCAAGCCACCTTCCATCCATCCTGCTGAGTGAAGTGCGAAATTCACACCGCCCAAGACTGTTGGCACGATGGTGTGGGCTGATTCATAGGCCGCTTGAGCATCAGCTGTCTTTGAGCCTGTCAAAGAGCCCCCTGAACGGAATGGCACACCAAGACGACGCGCAAGCTTTGCACAGCCATATAACACCTTCGCAGGCTCAGGCGTGCCAAATGTTGGCGCACCTGTCTGCATAGAGATAGAGCTTGCAAAGCTACCAAAAATCACGGGCGCACCAGGGTTGACCGCTTGGGTAAAGGCAATGCCTGACATCGCTTCTGCCAATGTTTGCGCCAAAGTGCCTGCCACTGATACAGGTGACATCGCCCCTGCTAGGATAAAGGGTGACAGCGCAACCGCCTGATTATTGCGTGCATAGACTTTCAGCGCGCCAAGCATAGTATCATCCCATGTCATTGGCGAGTTGGCGTTAATCAGGGACGTGGCAATGGTGTTATTTTGAACGAATTCCTCACCAAAAAGGATTTTCGCCATATCAACCGTATCTTGCGCACGAGATGGTGCGGTAACAGACCCCATGAACGGCTTATCTGAATAGCGCATATGGGCATAAATCATATCCAAATGACGCTTTGTGATTGGCACGTCAACAGGCTCACAAACTGTCCCACCTGAATGGTGCAAACCGGGGAGCATATAAACCAATTTCACAATATTCTGGAAATCTTCTAATTCGGCATAACGGCGCTCATTATTCAAATCACGCACGAAAGGGGGGCCATAAACAGGTGCAAATACTGTTTTATTACCACCAATCTCAACAGAGCGTGCCGGGTTTCTGGCATGCTGTGTGTAATGGCTTGGCGCTGTTTTACATAATTCACGTGCCAAACCGCGCGGGAAATGCACCCGCTCACCTTTCACATCACAGCCAACATTCTTTAAGATATCGAGCGCTTCTGCATCATCTCTGAAATCAATGCCAATTTCCTCTAGGATAGTTTCAGCATTATTCTCGATAATCTCTGCGGCTTCATCAGACAGAATATCAACGGGCGCAATATGACGTGTGATAAAGGGTGCTGATGGCGCAAGACCACCCCCACCTCTGACTTGGCGTCGGGCATCACGACCACCACCGCGGCGGCTCCGTCTTTCTGAGGTTTGTTCACTCATTATTTTATTCCTTCACTGACTTATGACTAAGGCTTATGACTTAAGCACGCAGATGGTTGTTATCTGGGTCAAAT
>WTHV01000107.1:2161-6544 GCA_011525265.1 Alphaproteobacteria bacterium
CTTATGACTAAGGCTTATGACTTAAGCACGCAGATGGTTGTTATCTGGGTCAAATGGGCTTTCTGCAACAATCTCAGCCTTGTGTTTCTTGCCTAAAATATCGATTTCGAAGATTGTTCCAATGCCTGCCAATTCTGGCTTTACCATCGCAAGCGCAATAGAATAGCCGACTCTGAACCCATAGCCACCAGATGTTGCACGGCCAACAAGCACATCACCCTGATAAATCGGGTTGCCACCAATCGCATCAGCATCATCTGTGTCATGTACTTTCAATGTCACAAAGGCATTATCTGCCCCTTTGGCCTCCCAAGCCTCAAGGCCAGCACGTCCAATGAAATCCGCATTTTTCTTAGTGCTAACAAAGCGGTGCAAACCTGACTCATAGGCCGAATATTCAATCGACATTTCTGTGCCGACCAAACGATAAGATTTCTCAAGACGCATCGCATTCATAGCGCGAATACCAAATGGCTTAATGCCCAAATCTTCACCTGCTTTGAAAAGCGCATCAAAGATATGGTTTTGATATTCGATAGGATGGTGTAATTCCCAGCCCAATTCACCAACAAAGTTCACACGTGCCGCAATCGCAGGTGCCAAACCAACATCAATTTTCTGTGCTGATAGCCATGGGAAATTCTCATTTGATAAATCTGTCAAAGTCAAACGTGATAATAGCTCACGCGACTTTGGCCCTGCCAGTACAAGCACACCCATTGAATTTGTCAAATCAGTGAAAGACACTGATCTGTCTGTTGGCATATGCTTTTTAATCCAGTCATGGTCAAGGCGCTGTGCCGCACCAGCTGAGACAAGATAAAAGCTCTCATCTGATTCACGCATGATGGTAAACTCTGAATGCACACCGCCGCGCGGTGCTAGCGCATGCGCCAAAGTCACACGACCTTTTTTCTTTGGCAGCTTATTGGCTGTCAAATATTCCAAAAAGGCTTCAGCGCCGGGGCCTTCAATACGTGCCTTCGCAAAGGCTGACATATCAAGCACACCAACATTTTCTGCCACATTTTTCACTTCATTGCCGACATGTTCAAACCAATTAGAACGGCGGAAAGACCAGTGATCTTCTTGTGGCACGCCTTCAGGCGCAAACCAGTTCGCACGCTCCCAGCCAAATGTCTGACCAAAAACAGCGCCCATTGATTTTAGACGATCATAACAAGGGGTCGTACGAAGCGGGCGTGCGGCTTCACGCTCTTCATCTGGATAGTGAATTGTGAAAACATTCGCATAGGCTTCTTCATTCTTTTCTTTTAAGAAGCTCTTTGTGGCATAAGAGCCGAATCTGCGTGGGTCAACGCCATTCATATCAATGGTTGGCTCACCTTCAACAATCCACTCAGCCAACTGCCAGCCTGCACCACCTGTTGCTGTGATGCCAAAGCTGTGACCTTCATTGAGCCAGAAATTCGGCAAATCCCATGCAGGGCCGATAATCGGGCTGCCATCAGGTGTATAGGCAATCGCCCCATTATAAACCTTCTTAACACCAACCTCACCAAATGCCGGAACACGGGCAATGGCTGATTCAATATGTGGCATTAAGCGTTCTAGATCTTCTTGGAATAGCTCATATTCACTATCATCATCTGGGCCGTCAAAATAACAAACTGGCGCACCTTTTTCATAAGGGCCAAGGATAAAGCCACCAGCTTCCTCGCGCATATACCAGCTGCCATCAGATTCACGCAAAACGCCCATTTCCGGCAAGCCTTGTGCTTGACGCTCTTTAATCGCTGGATGCGGTTCTGTGACGATATATTGGTGTTCTACTGGGATAACAGGGATCTCAAGACCAACCATGCGACCTGTTTGACGGGCAAAGTTACCTGTACATGAGACAATATGCTCACAAGTGATTTCACCTTTATCTGTGGTTACCTTCCACTCATCATTGACACGCTCAATGGCTGTCACAGTGGTGTTGCGATAAATCTCAGCACCTCTATCACGTGCGCCTTTTGCCATGGCTTGTGTCAAATCAGCTGGCTGGATATAGCCGTCATCAGGGTGACGAATACCACCAATAAGCCCCTCTTTCTCAGCTAACGGCCAATGGGCAATAATCTCATCTGGTGTCAGGACTTCAACATTCACACCAATGGTCTCTGCAACGCCTTTATATTGCATATATTCATCCATACGATCCTGATTAGTCGCAAGGCGGATATTTGACACAGTTGAAAGACCAGAATGCAGGCCAGTCTCTTCTTGCAAGCTGTTGTAAAGCTCAACAGAATATTTGTGAATCTGACCAACAGAATAAGACATATTGAATAATGGTAACAAGCCAGCAGCGTGCCAAGTTGAGCCAGATGTAAGCTCTTTGCGCTCAATCAACACAACATCTGACCAGCCTTTTTTGGCCAAGTGATATAATGTGCCAACACCAACAGCACCACCGCCAATAACCACAACTCTTGCATGAGATTTCATGACAATAACCCCTTATCCTCTGATAATATTGTTATGATGATAATGAATTGAAAACGCCAAAAACGGCCTTATTCCGACATTCTCTGCACCGAAATGGGCAAGCGCGTAGACAATGCGCTATTTTGTTCATCTAAAAATGCTGAAACCAACGCAAATATGCCCTATGGGTAGAGGCGTTGCGGTACCCATTTACCAGATTCATCCGGCTTAAATTGGAATCGGTCATGCAAACGGAAAGCCCCATCTGCCCAAAATTCCATTTCCTGTGGCGTAATTATGAAGCCGCCCCAATGAGGAGGGCGCGGCACCTCATTCGGATAAGTTTCCTCAATTTCAGTGACACGTGCTGCGAGTGCTTCTCTTGTCTCAAGCGGGCGCGATTGAATTGAGGCCCATGCCCCAATCTGTGAGCCGCGTGGACGGCTCGCAAAATAAGCATCGCTGACAGATGCCTCAACTGGCTTGACCATGCCTGCCACTCTGACTTGCCGGCGCAATGATTTCCAATGCATCACAAACGCTGCCTTGCCAGTCGCAAGAAGCTCATCACCTTTTCGCCCATCATAATTGGTGAAAAAGATAAAGCCATCTTCTGACCATTGCTTTAATAAGACCATGCGCACAGATGGCATCCCATCAGCTGCAACAGATGATAGGGCAATCGCATCAGGGTCATTAATTTCATGCGTCTTTGCCTCTTCAAACCACGCGCCGAAAAGGGCAAAGGGGTCCGTTAGAAGCGTGTCATCATGAAGGGGGCTTTGTGTACCATAATGGTTGTCGCCGCCAGTATCTTGGCTCATGGTCTTTTCCTGAAATATCAAAATGAAACTCTATAGCTTAATTTATAACAATAGGGCCGCAAAGCAAGCACCTCAGGAATAGATTTCACCGATTTATTATTATGAAAATAAGGGCTGTAAAATAGCGTGACATAAATTTGCCCTATTTCTGCAAAAGAGTTATATAAGGTGAAAGATAATATAGAAGTCTCTTTCACCTGTTCTTTCCAAACGCTATTTTAATAAGGAATTGCAACATGAAAAACATTAGCTTGGCCTCAGCCATCCTTGCAGCAAGCATCGTTCTTGCACAGCCTGTTGCAGCAGAGACAAGAACGGAATCTGTTCTTGGCACAGTGACACGTGTCGATGTCTTAACCAGCAATATCATCCGCAAGACACCAACAGATGAGCGTGTCTGCGAAATTCAAGATGTGCCTGTTTATGAGCAAGCAAGCAATGGTGAGGGTAATATTGGCGGGTTAATTGTCGGTGGTCTTATCGGCTCTGCGATTGGTAATAAATTATCAGATGCAAATGGCGGCGGCGCGGCTGGCGCAGTTGCTGGCGCACTTTTGGGGCATGAAGCCTCGAAAAAAGGCAGCAAGGAGATTGTTGGTTATCGCCGTGAGGAAGTCTGCAAAATTCAGCGTGTCGTTCTTGAAGAGACGATTGAGCGCATTGATGGCTATCGCATCGAAGTTGAAGTTGATAACCGTATTGTGACTTTGGAATCACAAAAAGATTATGAAAATGGCCAGCGCATTGAGCTTTCAAAGCGCACAACTTACAGCCTGAAATAAACATCATTGATATAGTTTCGTTTTTTAAAGTAGGAAATTCAGAGGGTATTATGACAGATTCAAATGGCATTATGGCAGGCAAACGCGGCCTGATTATGGGCGTTGCAAATGACCGTTCTATCGCATGGGGCATTGCATCTGCTGCTGCCGCACAAGGCGCAGAATTGGCTTTCACCTATCAAGGTGATGCTTTGCGCAAACGTGTTGAGCCATTAGCCGCTTCTGTGAATTCTGAATTGGTCATGGAATGTGATGTCACAGATGATGCCTCTATGGATGCGGTCTTTGCTGAATTAGAAGCCAAATGGGGCAAGATTGATTTCATCCTGCACGCTATTGCT
>WTHV01000031.1 GCA_011525265.1 Alphaproteobacteria bacterium
GCATTGGTTATAATATAGGCTATGGCCATTTTGGTGCTGATCAAAATGCGATTGAGAAGGCCGCAAAACTGGCCTCTATTGATAAATTTATAAATCATTTGCCAGATAAATATGAGTCACTTGTCGGCGAGCGTGGTTTGAAATTATCAGGTGGGGAAAAGCAACGTGTTGCAATTGCCAGAGCAATTTTAAAACAGCCAACGATTTTCTTATTTGATGAGGCAACCTCAGCGCTTGATTCACGCACCGAAAAAGATATTCAAATTGCACTTGATAAAGTCTCTAAAAGCCAGACCACATTGGTGATTGCCCACAGGCTGTCGACTATTGTTGATGCGGATGAAATTTTGGTAATGAATAATGGTGTGATTGCCGAACGTGGCACGCATAAGGATTTGCTAGCGCAAAATGGGCTTTATGCTGTGATGTGGGCGCGCCAGTCAGATGGTTTTATTGACGCCTCTGATGAGGGTGATGACGGAGTTATCAGCATTGCATAAGCATTGGCAGACCGATCCGCGCTATGGCACTGCGCGCCTTGGCGGTGATGATATCTATGCAGGTGATATCAGAGGCCATCTCTGGCCATCAGAAGCAACAAAGGCAGGTAAGACAGGCGCGCATCGGTTTTTGATTTTGCCAGGCTTTACCGAATTTGCTGAAAAATACGCCCATGTCGCATGCAAAATGCATGATATGGGCCATGATTGCCTTATCATCGATTGGCCGGGGCAGGGGCGCTCTGGTCATCATGGCACCACAGACTTAATGGTGCATTGTGATAAATTTGCCGATCATATAAGAGCCTTGCAAGCCCTGATAAAAGTCGCTGGCTGGCACAGAGGCACGCTTCATATTCTAGGGCATTCAATGGGCGGGCATCTAGCGCTATTGGCTTGTGATAGGCTGTCATCACGCATTGGCACTGTTGCATTATCAGCGCCAATGATTATGCCACGTCCACGCCCTGTTTGGGCGATACGCCTGTGTGGTATCGTGCTGGGATTGTTTGGCCGTAATCGTCATTATGCGCCTTTTACACGCTTGCCAAGCCTTGATGAGGTGCGGGTTTTTCATGAAAATAATGTTCTGACCACTGATAAAGCTGGTTATGAATGGCAGACCAAATGGTTTGAGGAATATCCTGAATTACGCCGTTATGGTGCGTCTGTTGGATGGGTGAGAGAGGCCTATCGTTCAGCAGCACGCTATGTCGCCAATGAAGCGTTTCTCAGCGCATTGAAAATGCCAATTTTGATCCTATCAGCTGGTGGTGAGCAAGTTGTCTCTAATGCCAAGATGAAGCTTGCAGCCAGCTATTTGCCAAATGCAGATTTTGTGACAATAGATCATGCAAAACATGAGTTATTTAATGAGACAGCTGAGATTGATGCACAAGTTTGGGACCATATCACCCGTTTTTGGGACAGGCAGGGCCTTTAGGCTGAGAATTGCTCTTTAATAATACGATGGCTCATAGAATTATGCGGATCATGCAAAACACGCACATCATGTTTGCGTGATTGTTTCACCGTTGCCTGAACAATATCTCGATATTCGATATTATCTGCAGAGATTGACTGGCTGCGATAATCAGGTGAGCGCACTGTAAAAGTGACTTTGCAATTATCAGGCAAAAGCGCACCACGCCATCTGCGGGGGCGAAAAGCCGATATTGGTGTCAGGGCAAGCATATTAGACCGTATGGGTAATATCGGACCATGGGCTGATAAATTATAGGCGGTAGAGCCTTGTGGTGTTGCCAATATCACACCATCACAGATAAGCTCTTCCATTTCAACCTGCCCATTAACCGCAATATCTAAATGCGCGGCGGCATGGGTTTGGCGAAGCAGTGATACCTCATTAAAGGCGAGCGCTTCGTGCTTTTTGCCATGAATATCAGTGGCACTCATTGATAAAGGTCTCATGCGTGCTTTGGTGGCGTTTTCAATACGCTCATGCAGATTATCTTCGTCATAATCATTCATCAAAAAGCCAACACGCCCGCAATTCATGCCAAAAATATCATGCCCATAGGCCAAGTTCTGGCGCAACGCATTCAGCATTTGACCATCCCCGCCAAGGACGATGATGACGTCACAATCACCAAGCGCATGCTGGCCATAACGTGCCGTCATATGATCAAAGCGTGCTTGGGCTTGTTCATGAGATGATGCAGTAAAATGAAACTTCATAGCGTGCTTTTCACCAATTTCTATATGGCTATTTCGCTATGAAATGGGGCCATTGCAATGGTTTAGGTCGTGTTTCCTTACACATTATCGCAAAAATTTGCTAAAAACAAATAGAACACAGAATAACCATAGGCCAATAAAAATTATGAGTTCATCCCCATTTCGCCTTATGCCAACACCAGAAGATGCTGCTCTGACCGCAGAATTAAAAGGGCTTGATGCGTCTGGCAATGAGATTGCTATTCCTGTGGTACGTGAAAGCCCTTTAACAATATATCTCAATCGCCAGGAAATTGTCACAGCTATGACGCTTGGTGATCAGCCACAGGCGCTTGCTGTGGGGTTTTTGCGCAATCAGAATATGTTGCTTGCAGATGATGAGATTACAGCCATTGATTATGATGCTGATTTATCAGTGGTGGTGGTGCGAACAGCGCGCACAACAAATTATGAAGAAAAGCTGCAAAAGAAAGTCCGCACCTCTGGCTGTGCGCAAGGCACCATCTATGGCGATATTATGGATGAGTTTGATAAAATCACCCTTACCTCTTCGTTAAAAGTCAAAGCAAGTGAGCTTTATGCCCTATCTGCCGCAATTAATGCCATTCCCTCACTCTACCTCAAAGCGGGGGCGATACATGGCTGTGCCCTTGCACAAGGGTCTGAGCCGTTGATTTATGTTGAGGATATAGGGCGCCATAATGCGGTTGATAAAATTGCAGGCCATTTATTTTTAAATCATCTGAGTGCGGCTGATAAAATTTTCTATACCACAGGGCGTCTCACAACTGAGATGGTGCTAAAGACGGTGTTAATGGGGGCGCCGATATTGGTCTCACGCTCTGGCTTCACAGAAGCAGGGGTGGCATTGGCACAGCAGGCAGGTCTTACCCTTATTGGGCGGATGCGCGGCTCACGATTTACTGTTTTATCTGGCGCAGAGCGGATTATTTTTGACGATATCAAACAGGCTGTTGCAGATGATAAAGCCTCATCCTCTCAGTCTAGCTCCGCACAGGCAAGCACGCTTGGTGGCAAAAGATGAATGTGTCCTATTCGCTATGCCTGCTTGCAGGTGGCCAAGCACGCCGTATGGGCGGGGGTGATAAGGGCGAGATTGATGTTGGCGGCAAAACACTGATCACAAGCTTGATAGAACGCTATGCGCCTGCGCCCTATATGATGTTAAATGCCAATGGTGATGCATCTCGTTTTTCCCATTATGGCCTTGATATTATTGCCGATATACTGCCAGATTATCAGGGGCCTTTGGCTGGAATTTATACAGCCCTATCACATATTAAAACACATCGCCCGCAAGATGACTATGTTGCCATTTTGCCAACAGATGCCCCCTTGCTTCCTGATACACTTATCCAAGATATGATAACGGCCGCACAATCACATGACGCCCCGTTGGTCAGCGTAAAATCACATGGGCGACGTCATCCGGTGATCGGGTTGTGGTCGCTATCTGTTTTTGAGGCGCTTGAAAAGGCTGTTTGTGAGGAGGGTGTGCGTAAAATTGATGCTTTTACCACGCCGCTTGGCTGTCATTATATTTCTTATGATGATGACCCTGATCCCTTTTTAAATTTAAATCGCCCAGATGATGTAACAGCCTATCGTAACGCTAGGGGTGAAGAGGGGTAGCGGGTAATTATTACTTCCTTTTTGCCCCTGAAATGGTTAAGACTGCAGCTATGATGAAAAAGATCGATTTGAGTTCAGCAAAAACACTTCTAGCCACTTATAAAGGTGCGATCTCACGCCTAGAAGGGGCCATGGATGGTGCGCTTGATAAAGCCATAGAGCTTATCTTAAACCATGATGGCCATTTGGTTGTCTGTGGCATGGGTAAATCAGGTCTGGTTGGGCGCAAGATCGCTGCCACCCTCTCATCAACAGGCACGCCAGCTTTGTTCCTGCACCCTGCTGAGGCGATTCATGGCGATTTGGGCATGGTGCGTCAAAATGATGTTATGATCCTTATCTCTAATTCTGGTGAGACGGAAGAAGTTGTCAAATTGCTGCCAGCCTTAAAGCGGCTAAATGTGAAGATTATCTCATTGATTGGGCGTGTTGATAGTGCGCTTGGCAAGGCCGCAGACGTAATCTTAGATGCCAGTGTTGATAAAGAGGCTTGCCCGCTTAATTTGGCGCCTACAACATCCTCTATGGCAGCTTTGGTTCTTGGGGATGCGTTGGCAGTTGTGTTAATGGAACATCGTGGTTTTGAAGCGGCTGATTTTGCGGCGCGTCATCCAGGTGGCAAGCTTGGTCAGAAATTGCTGAATACTGTAAGCGATAAAATGATTTCTGCTAATTTGCCTTTTGTGCCAGTTGATATGGTGATGTCTGAGGTGATTGTAGAGATGACAAAATCACGCCTTGGCCTTGCGCTTGTTGGTACGGCTGAGAATTTGCACGGTATTATCACTGATGGCGATTTGCGCCGTATGTTGGTTGAAGCCCGTGCGCTTGATAAGACAAAGGCTGAAGATGTTATGAATGCTAGCCCGCAATTTATTGCGGCAACAGCAAATCTCGGTGATGCTGAAGAAAAGATGGCACAAGCCAAATTACAGTCACTTGTGGTGCGGCAAACTGAAGATGCCAATGCCCCTATATGCGGCATTTTGCAAATCTTTTAATCCCTTATACTATTAGTGATCCCCCTCCATGCAGTTAACTGATTTTGATTATGACTTGCCGCCAGAGCTGATTGCACAGCAACCAGCAGAGCCAAGAGATAGCGCGCGCCTATTAAATTGTCTTGGGCAAAGCCATCAACATCAACAGATATCTAATCTGCCTGATATATTGCAAAAAGGTGATATTTTGGTCGTGAATAACACCAAAGTTATCCCTGCATTACTCAGTGGTACAAGAGGGGCAGGCAAAGCACGATTTACCTTGCTAAAGCGCACAGCCCCTGACAGATGGACGGCCTTTGCGAAGCCTGCGAAGAAATGCCCTATTGGTACCATTGTCACATTTAATGATGGCTTATCATGTGAAGTGGTTGATACATATGATGGCGGCGAGGTGGAAATTGCCTTTTCGGCATCTGGTACAGCGCTTGATGAGGCGATTTTGGCACAAGGTGCCATGCCTTTGCCGCCCTATATCAAACGAGAAGGCGGGCCAAATGAAGAGGATGAAGCCAATTATCAAACACTCTTTGCCCGTCATAGCGGTGCGGTTGCTGCCCCTACAGCAGGTCTGCATTTCACAGATGCGCTAACGGCTCAGCTCAATAAGGCGGGTGTTGAAGTCGCAGAGGTCACGCTTCACGTAGGGGCAGGGACATTTTTGCCTGTTAAGGTTGATGATATTAGCGCGCATAAAATGCACTCTGAATGGGGCGCATTGGATGAGGATACAGCGTCGCGCTTAAATGAAGCCCGCGCCGCTGGCAGACGCATTATATGTGTTGGCACAACATCATTGCGTATCTTGGAGACGGTTTGGCAAAAATTTGGCAAATTTGAAGCTTTTTCAGGTGAGACAGATATTTTTATCACCCCAGGCTTTCCCATTGGCTCAGCTGATATGTTGATGACGAATTTTCATTTGCCGAAATCGACTTTGTTAATGCTAGTCAGTGCCTTTTCAGGCTATGATTTTATGAAAGAGACGTATCGCGTGGCTGTGGAAGAGCGCTATCGCTTTTTCAGCTATGGTGATGCGTGTTTGTTGGAGCGTCAGACATCATGACCCTATTTGCAAGAGATGATTTTCCCACCGTGCCGGAAAATGACTTTGGTTTCACCGTCAAAGCCACCGAAGGCAAGGCACGGCGCGGCGAGGTAAAAACCGCATGGGGCACAATCCAGACCCCTGTTTTTATGCCTGTGGGAACGGCCGCATCAGTCAAAGCGATGATGCCGCAATCTGTTGCGTCGACAGGGGCAGAGATTATTTTATCAAACACCTATCATCTGATGCTACGCCCCGGGGCTGAGCGTGTGGCGCGCCTTGGCGGTGTGCGTAAAATGATGGGCTGGCACAAGCCACTCTTAACAGATTCAGGTGGCTTTCAGGTGATGTCACTTGGCGCTTTGCGGAAGATTGATGAAGATGGGGTCACATTTAAATCTCACCTTGATGGCTCCTCTCATCGCCTTAATCCAGAGATTTCAACAGATATTCAGCATAAGCTTGATGCCACGATTACTATGGCTTTTGATGAATGCACACCCTATCCAGCAACGCATGAGGTAGCGGCAGACTCGATGCGGCTATCAATGCGCTGGGCAAATCGTTCGCGTGATGCATTTATTGCCCGCAAAGGCTATGGGCAATTTGGGATTGTACAAGGCTCTGTCTTTGAAG